>JBDXCV010000008.1 GCA_039980135.1 Alphaproteobacteria bacterium | reverse complement strand
CTGCGGGATCACGATCCAGTGCCAGGGCTGGAACACGTCATCCGTCTCGTTCGGGATGACTTCGCAGCCCCAGGTGTCGGCGCAGATCGCGGCGATCTCCATGTCGTGCATCCAGTCGCAGGTGTGGAAGGACACGCCCGGCGCATCGCCACCGGCATAGCCGCCCCAATCACCCGCCGCCAGGCAGCGCTCCATATGGCCGGTGCGGTAAATCACGAAATCGCCGCGCTTGATTTCCACACCCTGATCCTTGGCGCATTGGTCGAGGTCTTCGGCGTCGATCGCCGTGCCGTCGTCGAGAGAGTCCACGCCGGCCCAGCGCGCGATGTCGAGCAGCACACCGCGCCCGACCATCTTGTTGCGCATCTTGTGAATCGCGTTCTTCTCCGCACCATTGGCACCGACAAGGGTCGCGTCATAGCCGTTCCACATCTTGCCGTTGTTGAAGACATGGCCCAGCGCGTCCCACTGGGTACCGCACTGGAGCGGCAACGACACCGCGTCGTCGGCATACTGGCTGGCGTACTTCTTCCCAGGGACCGTCTGCTTGCCGGCGACTGCGTCCGTCCCGGTAGCGAGCATCGTGTGGATCGGATTCCAGCGATTACTCGTCCCGCCGCCCACGCGGTCATCACCCTTCTGCGGCCCGTCGCCGTCGAAGTTCAAGCCGAGTGCGAAGACCTCGCCCTTCTTGACCAGTTGGGCCGCGGCCTTACGCTCCTCCGCCCCGGCATAGTTGATTGTGCCCCATTCGTCGTCGGGACCCCACTTACCCCAGTTCTTGTTGCGTTCGGACTTCTCCATAATGACGTCCATGTCGAGCTGGTACTTCGGATCGTCGTAACGATGCATCTCGGAATTCCTTGAGTTTGATTGTCATTGGTCTCCGGCAAGGGCATGCGCCGGTTTGGATCAGAAGTTAACCCGGTCGCCGCCCTTCAGGTCGAGAATCTCCCGCGCCTCGTCCGGGGTTGCTATTTCCAGAGACAAATCCTCGCAGATTCTCCGGATTTTCTCGACTTGCTGGGCGTTCGAGTCCGCGAGCTTTCCTTTCGCGATATAGAGCGAATCCTCCAGCCCGACACGGACGGAGCCACCGAGCATGGCGGACGCCGTTGTGAAGTTCATCTGGTGGCGACCGGCGGCGAGGACGGAGAAGACATAGTCATCGCCGAACAGCTTGTCGGCCGTGTTCTTCATCGTGTGGAGATGCTCGAGATCGGCGCCGATACCGCCCATGATGCCGAAAATGAACTGCAGGAAGATCGGCGGCTTCAGCCGACCCGTCGAGTAGAAGTAGTGGGTGTTGTAAAGGTGGCCGACATCGTAGCACTCGTGCTCGAACTTGACGCCGCGCTTGTCGGCGAGTTCCGTGATCACCTGATCAATCATCTGGAAGGTGTTGGGAAAGATATTGTCGACCGTATTGGCCAGGTAAGGTTTCTCCCAGTCGTACTTCCAGTCATCGTACCGGTCGGCGAGCCCAAAGATACCGAAATTGATCGACCCCATATTGAGCGATGTCACCTCAGGCTCGGCACGCACCGCGGCCGCGATCCGTTCCTCGACCGTCATTCCGATTCCGCCGCCCGTTGTCAGGTTGAGCACCGCATCGGTGCTTTGCTTGATCCGCGGCAGAAACTCCATGAAGACGTCCGGATCGCCGGTCGGACTGCCGTCTTCCGGATTACGGGCGTGGAGATGAATAATCGCCGCCCCAGCTTCCGCCGCACCGATGGACGCGTCCGCGATTTCGTTCGGCGTGATCGGCAGATTCTCCGACATGGTCGGTGTGTGAATGGCGCCAGTGATCGCGCACGAAATGATGACTTTGGTATTCTTCGCCAACTACCCTACTCCCACCCATATTTTGCTCGTTCTGAGATTGAGATTCACGACGACAACGCGCTCGCATGCGACTCCAAACGGTATATTGTATACCGATTAAACGGATGTCAATTTTCCCGCCCCAGCCACCAAACCCGTGTTGCTGTCGTCCGAACTACCGACAGCATCGAACGCAAAGAGCCCCGACACGCCGCAGTTCTGCGAGCGCGAGCTCGGCCCGCGCCTGGGGGGTCAGCCCATCTGCCCGCCCGACATAAACACGGATCGGATCAAGCGCGGGGGCACCTGTGAAACGGGTGATCGCCTCGGCACCGGGACCCGATATCACAAAGTTCCGGCCCGGTTGGCCCATCGCCGACCAGTCTATCAACGACTGCGAGCTGCCGCTTTTGACCGGGTCCGACAGCGGCGCCGGTGCCGCCGAAAACAGGTTCTGGGCCGCCTCGTAACTTTCGTCCACGGACGCAACCACGCGGTCGAAGTGCCCCCCACCGGCTGAACCGGATGCACCTATCGGCCAGTTATCCATCACGTGCTTCTCGACGATGTGCGATCCGAAGCATCTGAAGTCCGCGATGGCAGTATCGTCCCGGAGAAAGGAGATCACGTTCAGGGAAGCCTCCTGAGCCCCGGGGATTCTTGACGCCCTTCTGGTTAGCCTATTCCTATGCTGCACGTGTATAAAAAGGGCGCTGTGTGGCGCACAAAGCAAGGCCTTGCGACTTGGTGTTGTTGGCTTCCTGAACGCTGGTCTTTGTCTGTCCAAGCGAAACAGAATGAGTATCACCCAACCTCGAAGGACACTCCCAATGGCTGGTGAACACACGGACATCCCCGCGCACGACGGCGGCGCGATACCCGCTTACATTTCCGTCCCGGAAAGCGGGTCAGGCCCGGCAGTGGTCGTCATTGTGACGATCCGCGGTGTCAAAGACGACATGATCGACTATGTCGAAGACCTGGCTTCAAAAGGCTTTTGCGTCGCGGCCCCCGATCCTTTCTGGCGTGACGAAGACCCCGGCGTTCTCCCCGGCGATGAAGACGGCATCAAGCGGGCCTTCGCCCGAATGGGGCGCGCCGACCACGACGTGAACATCCGGGACATCGCATCGATCATGAGCCACCTGAAATCGCTGCCGCAATGCAATGGGAAAAGCGCCATCGTCGGATTTTGCTTTGGCGGTCTGTATGCCTTTCTGGGCGCCGCGCGACTTGGTACCGATGCAGGTGTCGCATTCCACAGCGCCGCCATCAGTCCGCTGTTCGGGGAGATCGGTAAAATCGGCAATGCAAAACTAAGCTACCACTGGGGCGACAAGGACGCGGCAGCGCCGATGGAAGAGATCGAGAAGGTTAAAGAGGAATTCGCAGAATTGGCCAGCGCCGAAGTCACCGTTTATCTCGGTGCCCTACACGGATTCATGGAGCC
The DNA here is from genome assembly GCA_039980135.1 of Alphaproteobacteria bacterium. Lineage (NCBI taxonomy): Bacteria > Pseudomonadati > Pseudomonadota > Alphaproteobacteria > Alphaproteobacteria bacterium. The sequence goes on along the minus strand of JBDXCV010000008.1, from coordinate 10,627 downwards.
CACGAACCCTGAGGCCTACGACAAAGAGGCGGCGGAGGCGTCCTGGAAACGTTGCGTCGAGGTTCTGCAGTCAATCTAGGCCCGCCTGCCCAACACCAAACGTCATCCGTTCAGGCATTCTGGCAGTCCCTATAAATTACCACCCCATGCGCGCGTCAGGGAATCGACCACAATGCCACCATCAAGCCAATACGAGGGAAAGGATACATCTGTCCCGGCCGAAGGCCTGCGCCGCATCGGCGAGGCCGTACAGCGCACGGAAGACACGCGCTTCGTCCAGGGACAAGGCCAGTATTCCGACGACGTTAACCGCCCGGGCCAGTGCTACTGTGCGTTCGTTCGCTCGCCAGTCGCACATGGCATCGTCCGCGCCATCGATGTCGAGGACACACTCTCGGCGGACGGTGTCATCGCGGTACTGACCGGCCGCGACTATGCCGATGACGGGTGTGGACCGATCCTGCATCGCGCGATTGAGGGTGACCCGGCCAACTGGCAGCAGCCTGCCTTCGGTGCCGAAGATCCGGCGGCGATCGAAATTCCGCAATGGCCATTGCCCTTCGACAAGGTGCGTCATGTCGGCGAACCCGTCGCCATGGTGATCGCCGAGAGCGATGCCGCCGCGATCGAGGGCGCCGAGCGCGTCATCCTCGATATTGAGGAATTACCCCCGGTCGTCGATGTACACCAGGCCGCCGCCAGTAACGCCCCGCAAGTCCACGACTCCGCACCGTATAATCTGTGTGTCCACGCATTACGCGGCGACGCCGAGGCGGCCGACACCGCGCTTGCCGGCGCCGACACCGTGGTCCGCGGCACCTTCAATGTGCCGCGCGTCGCCGGTGGCCAGATGGAGCCGCGCTCGGGAATTGGCGAATACGATGCTGTGTCCGACCGTTTTACCGTCACCGCAGGCAATCAGGGCGTTCACCGCTATCGTGATATGATCGCCAGTGCGCTCGGGGTCGAAAAAGAAAAAGTCCGGGTCGTCTGTCCGGATGTCGGCGGCGGCTTTGGGCCGCGAGGCCACGCCAATCCCGAGTACCCCGCACTCGCCTGGGCCGCGAAGCGGATCGGTCGGCCGGTCAAGTGGACAAGTGCCCGCACCGAGGCCTTCGTCAGCGACGGACAGGGCCGCGACATGGTCCTCGAGGGTGAACTCGGTATCATGCGCGACGGCACGATCTGCGCCTACAGGCTGCGTATCCTCGCCAATATTGGCGCGCACACGGTTTGCTATGCGCCGGTCGCGAATGCGTCACGCCTGGCGACCACCGTCTATGACATCGGCGCGGTCAGCCTCGATGTCCGCATCTATCTTACAAACACGCTGCCCGTTCTGCCCTTCCGCGCCGCCGGTCGGCCAGAAATTACCTACGCGCTGGAACGGCTGATAGACATGGCCGCGGCCGATATCGGCATGGACCAGCGAGAATTGCGCCGGCGCAACCTGATCGCGCGCGAGACAATGCCCCGCACCTCGCCACTCGGTCTTCCCTACGAGGATTGCGCATTCGAAGAAGCGTTCGACAAGGCCGCCGAACTGGCCGACTGGGACAATTTCGCGTCGCGCCGCGCCGAAGCAGAGGCGCACGGAAAACTGCGCGGCATCGCGCTTGTGCCGTTCGTCGAATCTCCGGTCGGCGCACCATTCGAATCTGCGACGCTGAAGATCGCGCCCGATGGCAAGACAGTCATCCAGGCCGGCACACAGAATCACGGACAAGGCCATGAGACGACGTATGCGCAAGTCGTCAGCGACCTGCTTGGCATTCCCGTCGAGACGATCACGCTGGCGCAGGGAGACAGCGACGCGTTGGCGGTTGGCGGGGGCACGCATTCAGACCGGTCGATGCGCATGGTGGGTTCGTTGTTACATGAGCTGGCGCGCGATATCGTCGCGCAGGCCAAGCCCGTCGCGGCGAAGCTGCTGCAGACAGACGAGACCGAACTGACATTTGCGCGCGGCGCGTTTGGCATTGACGGCACCGGGCACACGGTTGGTATCCTCGAGGTCGCGATGGCCTTTCCCGAGTTTCACGGGGACGGGCGTACACTTGGCGGGCAAGCCCTCCAACAAGGCCGCATTCCGGCATTCCCCTATGGCGCGGCGGCGGCCGAAATCGAGATCGACCCCGAAACCGGCACGCTCGCCCTTTGCACACTCAGCGTCGCACATGATTGCGGTGTGCCGGTCAACCCGGCCATCGTGCACGGCCAGGTCCACGGTGGCCTCGTTCAGGGCGTCGGCCAGGCAATCGGCGAGCGCGTGTTTTACGATACCGGCTCAGGCCAACTGCTCTCCGGTTCATTCATGGACTACATGATGGCGCGGGCCGACCAGTTTACCAATTTTCGCGTTGGCTTTGTTGCCGCGCCAACCGTGGGCAACCCGCTCGGCATTCGCGCCGGCGGCGAAGGCGGCACCGTGCCGGCGCTGGCCGTCATCGGCAATGCGGTGATGGATGCGCTAGCAGGCCACGGGATCCGTCATATCGAGTTGCCGCTCACATCCGCCGCAATCTGGCAGGCGCTGCGCGACGCATAAAACGCGCCGCCACACGATTATCGCGAGGCCATCACCGCCGACATCAGATTCGCGCCGAAGCGCGACGCGGCGGCCCGGTCCATGTCGAGCGCGTTGTTTAGATATTCCTTGATCATGCGCAACGCTTCCATCGAATTGCCCGACAATGTGTCGGTCAGCGCATCGACCTCGGCGTCGAGTGCATTCGCGGCAACGATCTTGCTGACAATACCGAATTCACGCGCCGTTGCCGCGTCGACCTCGTCGCGCGACCAGATCAGGTATCCGATCGCCTTGCGTGGCACACGGTCGCGGAACGCCGTCATGACAAGTGCCGGCGGAATATCGCGATTCATCTCGGGCACGCGAAATCGCGCCGTATCGGCAGATATGGTGATATCGCACAACGCTGCCAGCGCGCAGCCCATACCGTCGGCGAGACCTTGTACGGCGCCGACGATAGGGACGGGGGTACGCAGGAAACTGTCATAAAAGTCGAGTGCCGGTTCCGCGTTCGTGGCACGAACATCGAGCGCCGTTTCCGCACCGCGACCCACGGCAATGCCCGCTGAATCACGGCCGAGACAAAAATCGCTGCCGTTGGCGTGCAGAACAATGACCTTTGTGCCATCGGCCGACGCCGCGGCGAACAGGCGCGAAATCTCTCCGCCCATATCGGTCGAGACGATGTTGCCTTCATCGGGACGGTTCAATGTCAGGGTTGTCACGTCTGCGTTACGAGATACCAGGATTTGCTCTGTCATTGGCGTTCAACGATCTTTCGTGAGAATGGCGGAAGGAGAGAGATTTGGTCGTTACCCGACTTTTGCACGGACCCTATCAAAGTCCACCTGGGAATACTGTCGAAGGCCGAGGTCGCGACCGTCGAAAACCTTCGTTCATTCACCCCAACGCATCGGTCTCACTGTATCGCAGACACATCATGCTCCCAAACGAGCTAGCCGTATCCTGCAAGTGTGTCGGCTAACATGGACATCTTCGGTAAAAAACCCATCTTCTTGAGGTCAGGACACCGGACCCCCAAAACATGAACAATCTGAGCCCCGCCCTTCCCAGATTCGCATTCGACAACAGCTTCTCGCGCAGCCTCGAAGGCTGTTTTGTGGAATGTTACGCGGCACCGGCAGAAGCACCAAAACTTCTGCAGCTGAACCACGCGCTGGCAGAAGAGCTCGGGCTGGACCCAGCTGTCCTGAACACAGACGCAGGGACGAGTATTTTCTCCGGAAATGTCGTCCCGGATGGCGCAGCACCACTGGCACAGGTCTATGCCGGCCATCAGTTCGGTGGATTTAGCCCGCAGCTGGGTGATGGTCGCGCGCTTTTGCTCGGCGAAGTTATCGACGTTCACGGGAAGCGGCGCGACATCCAGCTCAAGGGTTCTGGCCGCACGCCCTTCTCGCGCAACGGCGACGGGAAATCGGCGCTCGGCCCGGTCTTGCGTGAATATCTGATCGGTGAAGCGATGCACGCGCTCGGTGTGCCCACCACCCGGGCGCTGGCCGCCGTCAGCACCGGCGAGACGGTACAGCGCGAAACGCCCCTGCCTGGCGGGATTCTGACACGCGTTGCCGCAAGTCACATACGCGTGGGCAGCTTCCAGTTTTTCGCCGCCCGAGGTGATGACGAGAAGGTACGCCAGCTGGCCGATTACGCCATCGCCCGCCATCATCCAGACGCCGCAGACGCGGAGAACCCTTATCTGGCTTTCCTTGAAGCCGTGACCGACGCACAAGCCGCTTTGGTCGCCAAATGGATGAGTATCGGCTTCATCCACGGTGTGATGAACACCGACAACACGACCATTTCGGGCGAGACCATCGATTACGGCCCCTGCGCCTTCATGGACAGCTACGCGCCGGACACGGTCTTCAGTTCCATCGATACCCAGGGCCGCTACGCCTATGGCAACCAGCCTGGCATTCTGGGCTGGAACCTTGCGCGCCAGGCAGAAACCCTGATCCCGTTGATCGATCCCGACAAGGACCGCGCGATCGAGATCTTGACCGACGTGATCAACACCATCCCCGCGCGCTATGACGCGCACTGGATGGCGGCAATGCGGCGGAAAATAGGCCTGACCACGGAACAGGCGGCGGATGGCGAACTTATCCGCGATCTTTTGACAGCGATGCATCAGGGCGATGCCGACTTCACTTTGGTTTTCCGTCACCTGGCGACGGCGCTACGTGGCAATGCGATCCCCGTGCAGGGCCAGTTCGCCGAGCTTTCCGCCATCAACGCCTGGCTGGAAAACTGGCGGGCGCGGCTGGCCGGAGAAGATGTAGAAGCAGAGGCACGCGCAGCTTCGATGGACCGTATCAATCCGATTTACATCCCGCGCAATCACAAGGTCGAAGAGGCGCTGACCGCTGCAGTCGAGCTTGAGGACATGTCCCCCTTCGAGGCGCTGCTCGCTGCCGTGAGTCATCCTTTCGATGTGATTGCAGGTCAAGAGGGCTACGCCGAGCCCGGAGCGCAAACGACCCTGCCCTACCAGACTTTTTGCGGCACCTGACCTGGCATCCGGACCGCAACAGCGCCTGGTCGACGGTCCGAACTTCGAATGTTGGAGATTAGTGGCGGAGGGAGAGGGATTTGGTCGTTACCGGACTTTAGCCCTGTTCAGGTAAGTCTCTGATTTCAAGGGATTCGCAGTCCAAACTGCCGCTGCGATAGCGGGTAGCGGGTCTAAATCATCACCGTCAAGCGGATGACATGCGGCGAACTGTTGAAATAACGGAATGGATTCTTCATCCGTCGAGGCTACGGAACGGCCCTTGCTACCTCAAGCCGTTTTGCTCTGGCACTGCCCCAATTTGGTCTGACAGTGCCCTCGCCAGGGTGCTGTAAGACCAATGCGAACCAGTCTCCAAAATCGCCGACGACACCATCGTCATGCCGCCAGTTGACGCCACTCGGCCAGCGCGGCGGAGCGGTTCCTCTTATAGACGGAACGACTGTTGAGATGGCGGTCGAGATTGAAGTGGTTGAAGGTTGAGGCAGGAACGGCGGCGAATTTCTGCAGGGTTTTTACGTCCCTGAATTTCGACATCGCCCCTTCCCGCCTTCGAAACGGCTGATGTGAGTTTTCCGCCCGGTTGTTAAGCCAGCGGCCGCATTCCTGATCGGCGGCATTCCCGATCACATTCATCGCTGCCCGGTATGACCGAAGCCGGTCGGTGACAATCACTTTCGGATGTCCATACCGCTTCATCGCTCGCTTCGGAAACTGAAGAGCAGCCCTACGATCCCGGCGTTTCGTCGCGAAAACTTCGAGCACCTCGCCTTCGTGATCGACCGCACGCCACAAGTAATGCGTCTCGCCATTTATCCGAACGAAAACCTCATCCAGGTGCCAGCGCCAATTCGAATACGAACGATTATGAACCCGGCGTTCCCTGATCTCCGCAGCGAACATCGGGCCGAACCGGTTCCACCAAAAACGAACCGTCTCATGGCAGATATCGATGCCACGTTCGAACAGCATGTCCTCAACCTGGCGCAACGACAGCGGGTATCGCACGTACATCATCACCGTCAGGCGGATCACTTCAGGCGAACTGTTGAAATAGCGGAACGGATTCCTCATCCGTCGAGGCTAAATAACGGCCTTGTCTGCCTCAACCCGTTTTGCTCTGACACTGCCCAGCGCGGCATTGCGGGGACTCGTCGAGAAGATAGTTGCGCAACCGGCCAACAAGCCCGGGGCGTTCGATCTCGAACTCCACGGCCATCTGGCCGAAGCTCTAAATTTAGCAAGGCATGATAATAGTGGCGGTGGACGGAGTCTCGAGCGAACCCGTCTCTGTTCTCAATCCCTGTTTTACAGGGAATAAACAGGGAAAATGGTCTTTTCAGCCAATATCAACCACGAAATGCATCGATTCAGGTGCAGTTTTCTGGGCTTTGAAGGGAATTTCCCTACAAGGGATAACAGGGAATTCAAATACCAGTATCAGGGACGATAGATCTAAGAACAGAGAGCGAGCGCACAGACAACCTTCCCGACAGTGATGTCAGGCAAATGGGTACATTCTCCAAAATTACGGTCGCCCGGCACGACCCGGCAAACCGACACTCACATAGCTAACCCGAGGGTTAGAAGATGAAATCATCCTCATGAAGGTCGGCTTCCTGAACACCAATCAGGGTCAGGCTATCGTCCCCATCAAGCGTAATTACCGTATCCGCGCCGCTGTCATTGGTTGACGCCAGAAGATCCGCAAAGTCGATGAAACCGAAGTCGGACACATCGACCAAGTCGTCCGTACCGGCGCCCGCCTGGAAGTCGCCGATTGTGTCATCGCCAGCCCCGTTTACGAACACGAACAGATCGTCGCCGGCGTTGCCGGTCAGGAAGTCGTTTCCACCGCCGCCCTGCAGCGTGTCGTCACCTGCGGTGCCATCGATCGTGAGGTCCGTGTTTGGATCGGGTCCGGTGATGATCACCGTCGCCGATTGAGCAACGGATCCGCCGTTGCCGTCGGTCACGTCGTAGCCGTAGGTGATAACCTCCGTATCGCCGTTGCCCAGCAACGTCGCGTAGGCGCCCGGATCGACGGTGATGGCACCGCCGTCGAACGTCACGCCGATAGAATCGCCACCCTTGAGGACAAAGTTCGACACCGACAGGACGTCCCCGGCATCGACATCGCTGGCGCCGGCCAGCAGGTCGACCGCGAACGGCGCGTTACCTTCCGCAGCCGTCGCGAACAGGCGCGCGCCGACGACGGGATCGTCGTTCACGTTGATGACGTCGATGTCGAACACCTCGACCGTGGTCTGCGGCCCGCCAGAACCGGCGTTGCCCAGATCGTCGACGCTCACCGTGAGGCCGTCCGAACCCGCGAAATCGTCGTCCGGCGTGTAGGTGAGCTCCCCGATCGCCGCGTTCACGTCGTCGAGCAGGCCCGTCACCGTGATCGAGGCCTGGCCGTTGCCGCCCGCGTTCACCGTCAGGCCCGTCAGCGCGCCCAGGTCGATGGTGCCGTTCGAGACCGACAGGCTCGCCTCGACCTCGCCCGTCCCCTCGTCGACGTCAACATCGGAGACCGAGATCCCGTTTATCGTCAGGGCGGTCTCCTCGACGGTTGCAAGCGCAACGGCTCCCGCGATTCCTCCGTCGCCGTTGAAGTCGCCGAAGGCGCCGGCCCGCGAGTATACCCCGCCCACGTCCTGGCTGTGGGTGAACGTCCCCGACCCGTCGTTGCGGTAGAAGGTCGTGCCTGAGGAGTTCGACGCTGCTGCGTCGATGTCCCCGTCGCCGTCGATATCCGACAACGAAACGTCCCAGGTTCGGGCACTGAACCCCGTCAATGCCTGACCGCTGTCCACGAAACTGCCTGTGCCATCGTTCAGCCAGACGCGGTCGGGCAAATCCCTGACGCCCTCGTAGACATCAAGGTCCCCGTCCCCATCCAGGTCCGCAAGTTCAACGTCTCGGGTTTGCGTGCCACCGAACGTCGTTCCCGCCGCGAACGTCGCCGATCCGTCGTTGAGCCAGACCTGATTGGCGCCGTTCCAGTGTGCGCTCACGGCATCGATGTCGCCGTCACCGTCTACATCCCCCAGCGCGATGTTGTAGTCGCTGGTGTTGCCCAGAGACTGACCGAGGGTAAAGTTTCCCGCGCCGTCATTGATCCAGACCTGTTCCGGACCGATCCAGGTGGCGAACACGGCATCCAGGTCTCCGTCCCCGTCCAGATCCGCCAGCTCCGAGCCGTACATGCGACCGCCGGCGTTGAACGTGGAGCCCGTTGTGAAGGTTCCGGTTCCGTCGTTGACCAGAACACGGTGCGTTTGTCCGGTTCGGTTGGCCTGGAGGATGTCGAGGTCGCCGTCGCCGTCCAGGTCGCCGACGTTCACACCCCAGGTGACATCGTTGTACAGGCTCGCCGAAAGCGCGAACGTCCCCGTCCCGTCGTTTATGAAGATGCTCGTCCCGCCGCCGTCGTTCCCGACCACCGCATCCAGATCCCCGTCGCCGTCAAAATCCCCCACCGCAACATCGCGGCCGTTCGCCGAGCCGGGCAGCGACTGGCCGCTGTCCGTGAACACACCCGTCCCGTCGTTGAACAGCACACGGTCACCGCCGCCGTGACCCGCCACGAAGAAGTCCGGGATCGCGAACGACTGGATCTCCGGCGCGTCGTTCACCGCGTTCACCGTAACCGATACCGTGCCGGTGTCCGTCGCACCGTTCCCGTCCACCAGCGTGTAGGTGAAGCTGTCCGAACCGTTGAAGTCCTCACCCGGCGTGTAGACGAACGACCCGTCCGACAACAGTTCGACGCTGTTCCCCGCCGCCGTCGCGATCGTCCCCGCCGTCACGCTCAGCTGCGAGCCGTCGACGTCGCTGTCCGCGCCGTTGCCGTTGTCCGCCAGCACGTTGCCCGACAGCACCACATCCTCGTCCGTCACGAACACGTCGTCCGCAGCAACCGGCGGCGTCGCCGGGTCGGTGTTCACGTCGATGGTGATGGAGATCGCATCGGTCTGCGCGCCGCCCGTGCCCGTGTTGCCGAGGTCGTCGACGGCGACGTTCAGCGTGTCGGTCCCGAAGAAGCCTGCATCCGGTGTGTAGGTGAGTTCCCCGATCGCGGCGTTAACGTCGTCGAGCAGGCCCGTCACCGTGATCGAGGCCTGGCCGTTGCCGCCGGCGTTCACCGTCAGGCCCGTAAGGGCCCCGAGGTCGATGGTGCCGTTCGAGACCGAAAGGGTCGCCTCGACCTCGCCCGTCCCCTCGTCGACATCCGCGTCAGAAACCTCCAGCCCCTTGAGGGTCAGCGGCACGTCGACCTCGGTCTGCAGCGTCTCGCCCAGGAACGCCGCCCCGCCGTCGCCGTTGAAGTCGCCGAACGCGCCGGCCCGCGAGTACACCCCGCCCACGTCCTGGCTGTGGGCGAACGTGCCCGTTCCGTCGTTGCGGTAGAAGGTCGTGCCTGAAGAGTTCGACGCTGCTGCGTCGATGTCCCCGTCGCCGTCGATGTCCGACAACGAAACGTCCCAGGTTCGGGTATTGAAACCGTTCAGCGACTGGCCGCTGTCGATGAAGTTTCCGGAACCGTCGTTCAGCCAGACGCGGTCCGCCTGCTGTCGAAGCCCCTCGAATGCATCGAGATCCCCGTCCCCGTCCAGGTCGGCAAGTGCGATATCACGCGTGCTTTGTGAGAAACTGAACGTAGAAACCGCCGAGAACGTCCCGGTCCCGTCGTTCAGCCACACCTGGTTCGCGCCGTACCAGACACCGCTGACGGCATCGAGATCACCGTCCCCGTCGACGTCGCCGATCGCGACATTGTAGGTGTTGAAGTTGCCGAGCGACTGGCCAAGCGTGAAGTTCCCCGACCCGTCGTTCAGCCAGACCTGGTCGGGCCCGTTGCTCCAGCCGGGCATGAACACATCGAGGTCCCCGTCGCCGTCCAGATCGCCGAGATCGCCGGTTCCATAGGTGCGGATGCCGTTGTTGAACGTGGAGCCACCGGTGAAATTGCCATTGCCGTCATTGACCAGCACACGGTGTTGCTGGCTGGCCCGGTTGCTCAGGAGAATGTCGACATCGCCGTCGCCGTCGAGGTCGCCGACGTCCACGCCCCAGGTGGCCTGCGAACCGGCGTAATGGGTCGCGGAGAGCGTGAACGTTCCCGTGCCGTCGTTGTTAAATACCTCTGCACCCTGACCGTCGTTGACGACCACCGCATCGAGGTCCCCGTCGCCGTCGAAGTCCCCCACCGCGACGTCCCAGGCATCCACCGCACCAGGCAGCGACTGGCCGCTGTCGGTGAACGTCCCCGTCCCGTCGTTGAACAGCACCCGGTCGCCGCTGCCGCGCACGCCCACGAAGAAGTCCGGGATCGCATCGATCTGGATCTCCGGCGAATCGTTCACCGCGGCGACCGTGATCGACACCGTGCCCGTGTCCGTCTGGCCGTTCCCGTCCACCAGCGTGTAGGTGAAGCTGTCCGAACCGTTGAAGTCCGCGCCCGGCGTGTAGACGAACGACCCGTCCGACAACAGTTCGACGCTGTTCCCCGCCGCCGTCGCGATCGTCCCCGCCGTCACGCTCAGCTGCGAGCC
>JBDXCV010000007.1 GCA_039980135.1 Alphaproteobacteria bacterium | reverse complement strand
CTGCGGGATCACGATCCAGTGCCAGGGCTGGAACACGTCATCCGTCTCGTTCGGGATGACTTCGCAGCCCCAGGTGTCGGCGCAGATCGCGGCGATCTCCATGTCGTGCATCCAGTCGCAGGTGTGGAAGGACACGCCCGGTGCATCGCCACCGGCGTACCCGCCCCACTCGCCTGCCGCCAGGCAGCGCTCCATGTGGCCGGTGCGGTAAATCACGAAATCGCCACGCCTGATTTCGACGCCCTGCGCCTTGGCACAGGCATCCAGATCATCGGCATCGATCGCCGTACCGTCATCCAATGAATCGACCCCGGCCCAGCGGGCGATGTCGAGCAGTACGCCACGCCCGACCATCTTGTTGCGCATCTTGTGGATCGCGTTCTTCTCCGCGCCGTTGGCACCGACCATGGTCGCGTCATAGCCGTTCCACATCTTGTCGCTGTTGAACACATGGGCCAACGCATCCCACTGGGTGCCACACTGCAACGGCAACGACACCGCGTCGTCCGCATATTGGCTGGCATATTTCTTACCCGGTACCGTCTGCTTGCCGGCAACGGCGTCTGTTCCGGTGGCGAGCATGGTGTGGATCGGGTTCCATCGGCCGCCGAAAAGCCCGTTCTGCGGGCCATCGCCATCGAAGTTCAGACCGAGCGCAAACACTTGGCCTTTCTTGACCAGCGCGGCCGCTTCCTTGCGCTCTTCGTCGCCCACATAATTGATCGTGCCCCACTCGTCATCCGGGCCCCACTTGCCCCAATTCTTGTTGCGTTCGGACTTCTCCTTAATGACGTCCATGTCGAGCTGGTATTTCGGATCGTCGTAACGATGCATTTTGGTTCTCCCCCGTAAATCTCGATTGGCCCATCTGGCGCGGGCGGGTTTTCTTGTACTCGGACTATAGCAAAGCAAAGGGGCCACGCTCCAATGGAACGTGACCCCCGAAACGCATGGCTGCCGCCTCAGTTACTTGATGGCTTGCGGGTTGATCGGCGACCCCGTGCCGCGCGTGATGACCAGCGGCGGGGCGCAGAGGAAGAACTCATAGACGCCATCCTCGGCGCAATCCTCGACCAGTTCGCGCAGGTACCAGATCTCGCCGTGAACGATGCCGATATGCGGGATTGTCACCCAGTGCCAGGGCTGGTTCAGCCCCGGGACGCTCTTGTTCGGGCGCACTTCGATGCCCCAGGTGTCAGAGCAAATACCCGAGATCTGCTTCTCGTGAATCCAATCGACGGTCTCGAAGCCGAGCCCCGGCGCGTCGCCGCCCCCGTAGCCGCCCCAATCACCCTTATCCAGACAATCGGCCATCTGTCCGGTGTTAAAGATCACAAAGTCGCCGCGACGCACTTCCACGCCCTGCTTCTTGGCGGTGGCTTCAAGGTCCTTGATCGTGATCTCGTAGCCATCCGCGAGGCGCTTCTTGCCCTTGTAGCGCGCGACGTCGAGCAACACCCCGCGACCGACCATCTTGTCGGCAAATTTCTCGATGCCGTTCTTGTGGGCGCCGCGAACGTCGACAAGCGTGGCGTCATAGCCGTTCCACATTTTATCGTCGGTGAACACATGAGAAAGCGCGTCCCACTGGGTCGCTGCCTGGGTCGGCAGATTGATGGCATCGTCGGCGTAACGCATGCCGGCAAGCGGCTCCTGAATGCCCTGAACCGCGTCCGTGCCCGTGGCAAGCATCTGATGCATCGGGTTCCAGCGGCCGCCGAACAATCCGTTCTGCGGGCCGTTCTCGTCGAGGTTCAGGCCGAGGCGAAACACTTTGCCCTTCTGAATCAGCTTCGCCGCATTGGCGATGTCTTCCGGGGTGATGTAGTTGAGGACACCGAGCTCGTCGTCCTTGCCCCATTTGCCCCAGTTGCTCAGCTCCTTGCACTTGCGCATCACGTCCGCTTTGGTGAGCAGCTTCTTGCCCTTGCGGGTCGCGCGCTTTTTCGCGGCTGGCTTGCGTGCGGTTGCTTTCTTGGCCATGTCGTTGCCTCGCCTGTGTCTGTTCTTAAAATTGATCTGCTTTGCCGACCTTACGTGCGGCATCGGGCTCGGTTATGGTCGCACAAAAATCGGATTGCAAGTCCGCAATCTGCCGGATTTGCCACAATGTGACAGGGATGGAACGAGATGAGCGCCGAGGATACAGAAGACAACAAATCACCATCGATGCGGCTCGACGGCCTGGTTGCCGTGGTCACCGGGGCTGGTCGCGGCCTGGGCCGCGGTATCGCCTTGGCCCTCGCCGACGCCGGGGCCGAGATCGTGCTCGTCAGCCGCACTCAGAGTGACCTCGATGAGGTTGCCGCACGCATCTCGGATGCAGGCGGCCGAGCGCGTACGTTGGTATGCGACGTGACCGATGCGTCGCAGGTAACCGAGAAAATCGAAGGTCTGGACCGGATCGATATTCTGATGAACAACGCGGGCGCCAATATTCCCGAACCGTTTGTCGACGTGAGCGAGGAACATCTCGATTTCCTCCTCAACATCAATGTGAAGTCGATGTTCCTGGTCGCGCAGGCCGCCGCACGGCGCATGCTCGCGAACAATCGCGGCGGTTCGATCATTCACATGTCGTCCCAGATGGGCCATGTCGGCTCGCCCAACCGTACCAACTACTGCGCGACCAAGCATGCCGTCGAAGGCATGAGCAAGGCAATTGCGGCCGAGCTTGCCCCCCAGAATATACGCAGCAATTGCATCGGCCCGACATTCATTGAGACGCCGATGACCAAACCGATGTTCGAGAACCCGGAGTTCAAGGAATTCGTGATGGACCGCATTCTCATGGGCCGCCTCGGCAAGATATCAGACGTGACCGGTTCCGTGGTCTTCCTCGCCTCGCCCGCCTCGGAACTGATCACCGGCGCGAGCCTGACCATCGACGGTGGCTGGACCGTGGTCTAAAGCCCGGTTTTCAGGGGCAATACGGCCATCAGGCACCGGTATTCACGCATCTGTTGTTACCGTCCGGCGCCATTTGCTGTAATATTCGTGTCACCAATGCATTGGACTTCTCGTTGAGTCCCAAGGAGGGCAAACCGATGGGCGCACCCGCACGCGACGACACCTATAATTACCCGCGCTTCAAGATGAGCAACTACGAGCTCGGCTATTTTCCCGGGCCGAAGGCGGGCGAAGACGTCAATTACGACTACACATTGACGGACCTGGACGGCAACGAGGTCAAGCTTGCCGACTACAAGGGCAAGTGGCTCGTGATCGAGTCCGGCAGCCTGACCTGCCCGATGTACGTCAAGAACGTGAAGCCGTACGCCAAGCTCCGGGAGAAATATCCGGACGTCGAATGGCTGGTCGTCTATGTGCGCGAAGCCCATCCGGGCGAGAAAGCAAAACAGGCGGAATCGATCGAGGAGAAGATCGAATATGCCAAGCGCAACCGCGATGACTACAAGGAAGAGCGCAAGATCATCGTCGATAACGTCGAGGGCAAGTGGCACCACGAATGGGGCCTGCTGCCCAACACCGTCTACGTGATCAACCCCGAGGGCAAGGTCATCTATCGCGCCGACTGGTCCTTCGCCCACCATGTGGACCGCGCGCTCCAGAACCGCGATACGATCAACACGAATGAGCATATCGCGATCATTGGCGCGGCCCCCTGGATCACCATTCCCGTGACCCTGAAGGGCGGCTGGGTGGCGCTTTACGACATCCTGATCATTTTCCCGAAAGTCTACTACGAGCATTTCAAGCTCGATATTCAGACATGGTGGGCGAAGCGCAAGGCACGCAAGCAAGCCGCCTAGCACCACGAAGGCACAACACGACATTCAGGAAGGGCCGGGATCGAAACCCGGCCTTTTCGATTCATGTGATCAGGATCGCCCGAAAGTCGTTCACATTGGTACGGGTCGGTCCCGTGACCACGAGATCGTCGATCACCGCGAACAGGCTGTAGGCGTCGTTTCGCGTCAGCGTGTCTTCTGCTTCGAGACCCGCCGCCTGTGCCCGCGCCAGCGTATCGGGGGCCACCAGCACCCCGGCATTGTCCTCGACCCCGTCGATACCGTCCGTATCGCACGCGATCGCATAAATTCCCGTGGCGCCCGCAAGCGCGTGCGCAAGCCCCAGCGCATATTCGGCATTGCGCCCGCCCCGGCCATCGCCCGTTACGGTCACGGTCGTCTCGCCGCCCGACAGGATGATGAGTGGCGGCCCGCTCGCGCGATCCTTCTGAAGTTGCAGCGCCAGTTTCGCATGTTGCCCGCCCAGGTCACGCGCCTCGCCCTCGAGATCCGCCCCCAGTGAAACGATGTCGCAACCCACTTCGCGCGCCGCTCTTTCCGCGGCGGTCAGCATCTCGGACGGTCGCGCGACGATTACATTCTCGACCTTCGCGAACAGCGGGTCGTCGGGTTTCGGCGTCTCGCCGTCGGGACTGTCGAGCAACGCAACGACCGAGGCCGGTGCATCGATCGTGTATCGCGTTAGAATTTCGAGCGCCTCGTGGCGCGTCGTCGGATCGGGAACGGTGGGACCTGACGCGATAACCGATGGGTCGTCGCCGGGCACATCCGAGATCATAAGGCTGCGCACCCGTGCCGGCGCCGCGAGCTGGGCCAGACGCCCCCCCTTGATGGCCGAGATGTGCTTACGCACACAGTTCATCTCGCCGATCGGTGCACCACTGCGCAACAACGCGCGGGTGACGGCGGCCTTCTCCTCCGCGCTGATGCCGGGTGCTGGTGCGGTGAGCAGCGCCGAACCGCCGCCGGAGATCAGGCAAAGCAGCAGATCCTCCGATCCAAGACCGGAAACCAGTGCCTCGATGCGCTGCGCCGCATCGGCTCCGGCCGTGTCCGGCACCGGATGCGCCGCCTCGATGATCTCGATCCGTTCACACGCGGCGCCGTGTCCATAGCGCGTCACCACAAGCCCTTCCAGGCGTTCGAACCAACCCTGCTTTCGGGCTTCGCCTTCGACAGCCAGAGCCATGGCTGCGGACGCCTTGCCGGCACCGGCAACGACAATCCTGCCGGACGAATTGGGCATCGTAATCGATGGGGGGACGCACACCATCGGGTCCGCCGACGCGACCGCCGTCACGAACAGGCGCAGCAGGAATTCTCGCGGAGAGTCGCGACATGTTTCAGTTGTGCCGAGTTTGCTCACATGTGCCCCTTGCGATCGCGTGTCAGCCCGATATTATCCTGCGCGAAGCCTACCGGCGGCCAAATAAGAAACATAACCGCACACACGCCGTATTGGGGAATTCGAAGGAACCAGCGCCGCTTCGCGGCTGCGGGCATGACCCGTGGTCAGATGGTGTCGGTGCCTTTGGTGCCCCGTCAAATAATAAGAAAACGTAACAACCAACATATGAAGGAGCGGAATCATGCAAGGAGCCGACACGGCTTGGATTCTGACCTCGACGGCGCTGGTTTTGTTTATGACCCTACCCGGTCTCGCACTTTTCTATGCGGGCCTCGTTCGATCCCAAAACGTGCTGTCAGTACTCATGAACTGCTTCGCGATCGCGGCGACAGTTTCCATTCTCTGGTTCGCCGTCGGCTACTCGATCGCCTTCGGCGACGGCAACGCCTGGTGGGGCGGACTGGGTAAGTCATTCCTGTCCGGCGTGAACATCGACAGCGTGTCGGGAACGATTCCCGAAACGCTGTTCTTCATGTTCCAGATGACGTTCGCGATCATCACGCCCGCGTTGATCGTCGGCGCGTATCCTGAACGCATTCACTTTTCATTCGTGATCGGCTTCTCTCTTGTCTGGGTCCTGATTGTATATGCCCCGGTCGTCCATTGGGTCTGGGGTGGCGGTTTTCTCGCCGAAATGGGCCTGCTCGACTTTGCCGGCGGCGTCGTCGTCCATGTGACCGCCGGTGTCTCCGCGCTGGTTCTGGCGATGATGCTCGGCCCGCGACGCGGATTCCCCGGCGAGGTTCAGCCGCCGCACAGTCCCGGTCTCACCATGATCGGTGCCGCGATGCTGTGGGTCGGCTGGTTCGGCTTCAACGCCGGCTCGGCCCTCGCGGCGGATGCCGCCGCGGGCATGGCCATGACGGTGACGCATATTTCCGCTGCGGCCGGTGCCATCGCCTGGTCGGTGATGGAATTGATCCGCTATCGCAAGGCGAGCCTGGTTGGCGCGGTGACGGGCATGGTCGCGGGTCTTGCCACGATCACCCCGGCATCGGGTTCCGTGGGTCCGATCGGCGGCCTCGTTCTGGGCCTTTCCGGCGGTGTCGTCTGTTACATGGTCACTCAGGCCGTGAAGCAGCGGTTCAAGATCGACGATTCTCTCGACGTGTTCGCCGTTCACGGCGTCGGCGGTATGCTCGGCACGATGCTGACGGCGGTATTCGTCTCGGTCGCCCTCGGCGGCAACGGCCTCGCCGAAGGCATGACGATCGGCAGTCAGTTCGGCGTACAGGTGATTGGCATCGCCATCGTCGCCGTCTGGTCCGCCGTTCTTACCGCCGTTATCGTGATGGTGCTGAAGATGTTCCTGCCGTTCCGAGTGGACGAGGAAACAGAGGTCCAGGGATTGGATCTGGCACTACACGGGGAGCGCGGTTACCACAATACGTAGCCGGACAAGTCATCTCGACGTAACTTCGGGGCGGGATCTGTGCAATCGCCGATACCGCCCCCAAAGACACAGGATCAACCATGAAATTCATTGTTGCGATCATCAAACCACACAAACTCGATGACGTGCGCGAGGCATTGGCCGGAGTGGGCATCGAGGGCATGACAGCCAGCGAAGTCAAAGGCTACGGGCGCCAGAAAGGGCAAACCGAAATTTACCGGGGTGCCGAATACCAGGTGAACTTCGTTCCCAAGGTCAAGATCGAGGTCGCGGTCGACGACAGCGTTGTCGACAACGTCGTGGACGCGATCCGCAACGCCGCAAACACGGAAAAGATCGGCGACGGCAAGATTTTTGTCCTCGAGCTTCAATCTGCCGTGCGTGTGCGTACCGGCGAGACCGGATCCGACGCGCTCTAGTTTGGAATGCGCGTACTGGCACGCAAGCTGCATCGAGAAAGGCGTGGAAATCCAAGGGGGTCACGAATCCGTGCCTTGCCGGGTCTCCACGCCGGATTTGCAGCTTAAAGAGGCGCCGCCGTGCTCATTTATTCCCCACCCGCCACGTTCTCAGCCGTACCGGTCATCGATCTCAACGGAGGTTTCGGGGCAAACACCGCCGGACAGGACGGGATCGCCGCGGAAATTCGGCACGCCTGCCAGAATATCGGCTTCTTCTACATCGTGAACCACGGCGTGGCCGATCAACTGGTACGAGACCAGTTTGACCTGGCCGCGCGGTTCTTTGCGTTGCCCATGGAAGAAAAACGATCACTCCATATGCGTAACTCGCCGACCACGGCAGGCTATGAGCCGGTCGCGGAACAAAGGTTGGACAGTCAGGATACAAGCAGCGAACCGGCACCGCCCGATCTGAAGGAAAGCTACTATTGCGGCATGGAAGTGCCGGACCAGCACCCTTTTGCAAAACGCCGGCTTCGCGGCATCGGCCATAATCAATGGCCGGAAAACTTTCCCGAGTTCCGCGAGCAGATGGTCGCCTATCATGGGGCCTTGCGAGAATTGAGCAATCATCTGCTCTCGCTTGTGGCGCTGTCGCTTGAGCTCGATGCGGACTGGTTTGCGGAATTTTTCGACTGGCCAAGCTCTGTGTTGCGTCTGATACGCTATCCGCCACAACCGGACACAACTGAATATAACCAGATCGGTGCCGGCGCCCATACGGACTGGGGCGGAATCACGTTGCTTGCCCAGGACGATATCGGCGGGTTGGAGGTTCAGAATGCCGCGGATGAATGGGTCTCCGCGCCTCCCATCGAAGGTTCCTTCGTCGTCAATCTCGGCGACCTGATGGCGCGCTGGACCAACGGGGTATACCGGTCGAACATGCACCGCGTGCTAAATTCCGACCGCGAACGCGACCGATATTCGATACCGTTTTTCCATTCACCACGCTCCGATGCCGTCATCAGACCGATCCCGACATGCGTGAATGATCAGCAGCCGCCCAAATTTC
This sequence comes from Alphaproteobacteria bacterium, assembly GCA_039980135.1. Classification (NCBI taxonomy): domain Bacteria; kingdom Pseudomonadati; phylum Pseudomonadota; class Alphaproteobacteria; species Alphaproteobacteria bacterium. The sequence goes on along the minus strand of JBDXCV010000007.1, from coordinate 180,611 downwards.
CCGCCTGCACCACGTCCGAGCATATGGACGAAATGTTTCGTCTGTCCTACGGGTACGCGGCGACGTCCTGAACCTCGTCGCCGGGGTTAAAGAATCAGGTGCTTTCCAGACCTGACTTGCCCTCGACTAATTTGATGGCAGCGGTCAAATTCTCCTGGCCATAGCCAGCGTCGATTGTGTCTTCGAATATCTTCAGCATCGCATTGCCGATCGCCATCGGCACCCCGGTGCTGGCGCCCGCATCGCAAATCAGTTTCGAATCCTTGACCATCTGTTCGGTGGTGAACAACGCCGAGAAGTCACGCGCCTTCAAGGGTGCGACGTTGTATTGGATGTATGGCGATGCGGCCGCGCTCACGCCGATCACATCGATCATCTGCTCCCAGTCGAGGCCGCCCTTGCGCCCAAGTGTCAGCGCTTCGGCCAGCACGGCACCCGTCGTACCGACCAAGAGATTAATCACCAGCTTCAGGTAACGGGCCTGTTCGTCCGCGCCGAGATAGAAATGTTGTCCGCTCATCGCGGCGAACAAATTCGCGCATTTATCCGCCGCCACGCCGGGGCCGGACACCATGATCGTCAGGTTTCCGCTTTCCGCCAACGCCGTGCTGCCGGACACCGGCGCCCGCAGATACTCGATACCGGCGGTCTTGGCCGCCACCGCGACCTCGGCGGAGGCCTGCGGCGAGACCGTACTCATATCGACATAGACCGTACCCGGCGCAAGACTGGCAAAAATACCGCCGTCACCAATTGTGATTGCCTTGAGAACCGCGTCGTTCGGAATCATCGAGACCACGATTTCCGCATCGACGATAGCGTCCTGGTTGGACGCGGCCGCATGGCCACCCGCCGCCGCAACGGCCTGCAGATTGGCTGCATCCGGGTCAAAGGCACGGAGCGTCGCACCGGCACCGACCACGCGACGGCTCATGGGCCCGCCCATCTTCCCGGCACCGATCCAGCCGATTTTCGTCCCATCAAGGCTCATGATCGTCGCTCCTCTCCTGAATGCAAACCGGCGCCGCCCTGGCAGGCGGCGCCGGTGTATTGTTTATCGAATGCCCCTCATGCGCTCATGCTGGCGCGTTCGCTGTAGGCTGACGCGGCATCCTTTGCGCTGGCATCGTCTTTCATCGTGAAGTCGAAGACGCCCTCGTAGAATGGTCCCTCGATCTCGTATTCGGCAGCCCGCGCCGGGTCATCAATCAGCGTGTAGGGAATAATAAGCGTTTCCTTGACGCCGAACACCGCGTCGGAATCGAGGAATTCACTGTCCTCATTGAACAGTTCCGTCTGAATGGTCTGATAACCATCCTTGTAGATCAGATAGTGGAGATGGGCGGGGCGCATATTGTGCCGTCCCGTAGCCTCCATGATGATCCCCACCGGTCCATCGACGGGGATCGGGTAGTCCACCGGTTTACGGGTTTTGACCAGGTAGGTGCCGTCGGCACCGGTCGTAAACTTTCCGCGATAAGCATAATCTTCATAGTCTCCCGGCTGGCCGACCTGCGCTTCGTAAAAGGCATTCGGCGCCACCTGCCAGAGATCCAGCGTCACATTTGCCAACGGCGCACCGGCCGCATCCATCACGGTGCCGCGCACAATTGCGGCCTCCCCCTCGGTATCTCCCAGCGAGATATCGAATCCCATTTCACGCGCGGGCGCCCCGTCACGGTAGAACGGCCCGAGAAGACTTGATTCAGTCGCGCCAACCCGCACTTTGTCGGCGAGTATCTCCGTCAGTGCAGACAGCCCGAGAATGTCGCCAAGCAGGACGCCTTCTTCTCGCTTGTCGTCCGATATCTGCCCGACAGCCTGAATAAAACGTGCGGTATACAGAAGCTCGTCCGGCGTCAGGTTTACCTCGCGGGCGAAATCATGTGCGTGACGGACCAGCGCCTCCAGAATTTCCCGTACGCGCGGATTGGTGTCCGGACCGATCTTGTCCAGGACCGCCTGGGTCACATTTGATTCGTTCAGATCTCGCATCGGAATACTCCTCCAGCAAACGCGTTTGGGACCGACAGTCCAGCGCTCAGGGGTTTGCTTGTTCGAAAGAATGCGCCGAATTCAAAGGTCCGGCAACAGGTGATGATCTTCTGCAACTAAGCCCCAAAAGCGGCTGGACTCCAACAGCGAATGTTCATATAACGAACATAAGTTCGCTTGTTGAACAATTTGATTCATATAGGTTCGCGATAATGGCTCCGCCACGTGAAGGTTCGGAATTCGTGCAATCCCTGCAACGGGGCCTGGCAGTCATCCAGGCCTTCGGCGCCGAACGACCGGACATGACGATCAGCGAAGTCGCGGAAGCGACCGGAACCACGCGTGCCACCGCGCGCCGGTTCTTGCTGACACTCGAGTCACTCGGCCATATCCGGTCCAATGGGCGACGGTTTTCCCTGACACCGCACGTGCTCGGCCTGGGTTACGCCTACCTGTCTTCCCTTGAATGGTGGCAGATCGCACAACCGCACATGGAAACCGTGGTTCACGAGCTGCAGGAATCCTGTTCCGCAGCAGTTCTAGACGGACAGGAGGTGATCTACGTCGCACGCGTTTCCGCCACCCGGATCATGTCGATCAATCTCGGTATCGGTACCCGTCTGCCCGCCTATGTAACGTCGCTTGGCCGGGTGTTGCTGGCGCACCAGACACCGGAGTATCTCGACCGGTATCTGACGGATTTGAACCCGCACCAGTTTACCGAGCGCACGAAAACGGATCGCGTCGCTCTTCGCCAGGCACTCGATACGGTGCGCCTGAAGGGCTATGCGCTGGTCGATCAGGAACTCGAAACCGGCCTGCGTTCTCTCGCCGTCCCGATCCTCGACCGTAACGGCGGTATCCTGGCGGCACTGAATGTCGGCACCCACGCCGCGCGCACGCGCCTCGACGACATGACGTCGCGTTTTCTGCCGGCACTGCACGACGCATCCAGGAAGATCACCGCGCAGTTGCCGCGCTAAACGAAAAACGGCGACGCTTGGGCGTCGCCGTTTCTATCCTTGCGGACTTCCCGCTACAGGACGTCGCAGACCTCATCGAATTCATAGCGATACAGACGCGGCCCCATAATTCCAGAGACATCGCCATAGCCGATGTTACACAGGAAAATCGATTTCACCGGCGTGTCCTTGAAGAATTCTTCATTCACGGCCGCGTTGTTGAACCCGCCCATCGCGCCGGCATCCAGACCCACCGCGCGCAAGGCCATGATGAAATAGCCACCCTGCAGGATCGCCTGGATGTAGCTGAATTTTTCAGCCAACTCGGGATTATCGATGAACCGATCACCCATCTCCGGGCGGATCGGCAGGAACTTGGGAAAATCCGTAAAGAAGGTGTTGTCGTAGCCGATAATCGCCGTGACAGGTGCGGCCATCGTCTTGGCCTGGTTCGGCCCGTTCACATGAGGGTTCAGGCGCTCCTTGGCTTCCTTGGAACGCACGAAGGCAATCCGCATGGGTTGGGTGTTGGCGCTTGTCGGCCCCATCCGCGCCAGGTTGAAGGCTTCCTGCAGCTGAGCGTCGGTAACCTCGCGATCCTGCCACGCGTTGTGGTTGCGCGCTTCGCGGAATATCAGATCGCGTGAATCGTCATCGAGGGACCGGATCCGCTCCCGATAGGCTTCGATCTGTGCGCGTGCTGCGGCGAGAGCTTCTTCTGCTGACATTATTTTTCCCCTGTGTGTCGTCGTGTGCGCGGACGCACTCCCGAACCATGTCTTTGGCTGGGGTCTACATGTGAGGCGCGCCCATGAATGTCAATTCGCTTCAAACCCGGGTTCGCTGACTGAACGGGCGTCCCGGCGTTGAGCCTGCGGTCCGAATGCATTATTGAGGCTACAAAACGTCTCTATCCCGGCCCTCCCAGAGGTTGCGGCCCACACGGAGTGAATCCCATGTCTGATCCCGTTGGCGCCCTTTCCGGCATAACCGTCCTCGATCTCACGCGCGTTCTGGCCGGCCCCTATTGCACCCAGATGCTCGGTGATCTGGGCGCCGACGTCATCAAGATCGAGCGTCCCGGCGCCGGTGACGACACCCGACGCTTTGCGCCCCCATTTATGGCGGGGCCCGACGGTGAGGAATCTTCCGAGAGTGCCTACTTCATGAGCGCCAACCGCAACAAGCGCTCCGTCGAAGTCGATCTCACCAGCGAGACCGGCCAGGCGCTCGTGCGCGAACTGGCTTTGAAGGCGGACGTGATCGTCGAGAACTTCAAGACCGGGAACCTGGCCAAATACGGCCTGGCCTATGACGACCTCAAGGATGCGAACCCAAGGCTGGTCTATTGCTCGATCACCGGGTTCGGGCAGACGGGTCCCTATGCCGCACGTCCCGGTTATGATTTCCTGATCCAGGGCATGGGCGGAATCATGTCCATCACCGGTGAGGCCGATGGCGAGCCCCAAAAGGTCGGTGTTCCGATCGCCGACATCATGTCAGGCATGTTCGCGGCCGTCGCCGTTAACGGCGCGCTGCGTCATGCCGCCGTCACCGGCCAGGGACAGTATATCGACATCGGCATGCTCGACACCCAGGTGGCATGGCTGGTGAACCAGGGCATGAACTTCCTGCATTCCGGACAGGCCGAACGCCTGGGCAATGCACACCCCAACATCGTCCCCTACCAAGTTTTCGAAACCGCGGACGGCCACATCGTGGTGGCGGTCGGCAACGACAATCAGTTCCGTACCTTCGCAGGCATTCTCAGCGAACCCGAGCTGGCCGATCAGCCGTTATTCGCCACCAACGATTCACGCGTGCGCAATCGCGACGAGGTGGTTGGTCATCTTCAGGCGATCATGAAGAAGAAACCCTCCGCCCACTGGCTCGCCGAACTCGAAGCCAACAAGATCGGCTGCGGGCCGATCAACACCCTCGATCAGGTCTTCGAAGACCCGCACGTCAAGGCCCGCGAGATGGTCGTGAACGTACCCCACCCCCTCGCCGGGCCGGACGGGGCCACGCTGATTGCCAGCCCCCTAAAACTGTCCGAGACACCGGTTGCCTACCGCCACCACCCGCCCCTTCTCGGCCAGCACACCGATGAGGTCCTGCGTGAGGTTCTCGGCTATGACGACGACCGGATCGCCAACCTGCGCGACGCCGGTGCGATCGGCTGATAGCGATGGCGCAGGAACACATCTGCGCAGCCGACGATATCCCCGAGATGGAAGCGCGCGGCTTTGTCGGCCGTATCGACGGCATGCAGCGGAACATCTTCGCCGTCCGCCGGGACGGGGCACTGCACTTGTATCTGAACAAATGTCCCCATGCCGGCGCACTGCTCGATCATATCCAGGGCCAGTTCTTCACACCTGATGGAAGCCATCTGCGTTGCGGCATGCACGGCGCGATCTTCCGGATCGAAAGCGGTGAATGCATCGACGGTCCTTGCCAGGGGGCGAACTTGACCCGGCTCGCATTCGTGGAACGCGACAATGAGATTTACCTGACGGGGACAATCGCAGAGTGAAATTGCCCATTTTCGAAATTTTGCCCGGATGACACCGATATTCGAAAATTGTACACATTGAGGAACAGTTCACCGGCTGACCCGCGTCTCACGACGTGCGCCGATGCCGTGTTATGATTTATCCAACGCCGCCCGCAACGTGCGGTCAGGGAAAAATGGGAGACACCAATGAAATTCGTTCTTTATGCGGATATCCATGCGCAAGTGCCGCAGATGGAAGCCGTACTTGAAGCTGTCGACAAGGAAAACGCCGACAAGGAAATCCTGATCGGTGACCTGATCATGCTCGGCCCGCAACCTGCCGAAGTGGTCGATCATTTCATGAATGTCCGTCAGAACGTAGACATCCTGATCGGTAACCTGGACATGTGGGTGGTCGACAAGTTCTGGGAGACCAAGACGCCGAAGAACATCTATCACGAATGGATGCTCGACATGGCCCGCCTCACCCGCGAGCGGATGACCCAGGAACAGCTCGACTGGCTCAACAAGCTGCCGTTCGCGATGACCTATACTCCGGAGCATGGCCATAATTTCCATGTGTTCCACGCGACACCGGACGAGATCGGCGACGAAGACGCCCTCCCGCCGCGCCTTACCGACGACGAGATGTGGGAAAAGATCGGCGACGTCGATGCCGACGTGATGTCCTTCGGCCATATCCATGGCGGCTATGTGCGCCAGGTGCGCGACAAGACCCTCGTCTGCGCCGCCGCGGTCGGCATGAGCTGGGATGGCGATCCGCGTCCGTCCTATGCCACGGTCGAATATCTCGGCGACGGCAAATGGGACTGCCAGACACACCGCGTCGATGGCGATTTCGAGCCGCAGGCGAAGCTCAACGAGAATTGCTGGATTCCACACGGCGACCGCATCGCCAAGATGATCCGGACGGGCTACTTCTGGAACCCGGACCACATGCCGCACTAGGCCGCTGCCGCGTCAGGAGTGTCACAATGACACGCGCGCCTGTTCCGACCCCTTGGGAGGCCCAGGCCAAGGCTTTGATCCGCCGTCGCTATGCTCAGCTAGCGGCGGCGGACTCGTTTCATGAAGACGCGCGAAGCAAGGCACGCGCCGCCGGAGTCCCGATGGACTGGTTTGACGCCCTGCCGCAACGTATCGCGGGCGTATTCTCAGGGTGTGGCTGGCCGGCCGGCGGCTTGACGGATTGGAACCACGGCACCGTGGTCGATCTGGGCTGCGGCGGCGGCCTCGACACGCGCTTTGTCGCCGAACGATTGCCCCGCGGCAGCGATGTGATTGCCCTGGATCTCACGCCCGAGTTGCTGTCGCGTACACGTGACACCATCTCTGGCATCGACGGCGCGCGTGTGCATACGGTCGCAGCGGATATGGAGCGGCTCCCGCTCGCGGCTAACGTTGCCGATGTCGTGATCGCCAACGCATCCCTCAATCTCACCACCGACAAGGTGGTTGCCTTGTCGGAAGTCGCGCGCATTCTAAGGCCCGACGGACGCCTGCTTGTCGCAGACCTTATCCGTCGTGCTCCGCTCCCGCCCGAACTTCTGACGGACCCGATGGCGATGGCGGCATCGCTGGGCGGGGTGGTGGAGGAGTCCGAGCTTCGGGCGGCCCTCGACAGCGCGGGCTTCGGCGAGATCGCGTTCAGCGGCGAACGCCCTTTCGGCCCCGTCATTGCCGTCGACATCACCGCTCGAAAATAGTCACGTACACCAGTGTGGGGCTAATTATCCCCGCCCTGCCTGGCCAACTGATTAACGATGTCGCTCGCGACGTTCTGCAACATACTACCGATGCGCTCAATCTTCTGATCGTCGAGGCGCGCGCGCGGGCCGCTCACCGCGAGCGCGCAGGCAGCGCGGCCATGCGGATTGAGAACGGGCGCCGAAACGGATCGAATACCTGGCGAACCCTCCTCGTCATTGATCGAATAGCCGCGCTTCTTGATGTTGCCCAACTCGCGCGCCAACGCATCCATGTCGGTGATGGTTTTGCCGGTGTAGGCGTTCAGACGCGTGTTCTTGTAGCTCGCGCGGACTTCGCTTATCGGCCGCACCGACAAGAGCGCCTTGCCCAGACTGGTCGCATGAGCATCGAAGTAAGTACCGATCTGGACGTCGGAGCGATGGGCGCGCTCTGTCGAGACTCGGTCGGCAATGAACACCTGAATGCCTTCGAGGAAACCGAGCGCGATCGTCTCGTCCACATCATGCGCCAGGGTCACAAGGTACGGATGCGCGTGATGGGTGATCCGGGCGACCATGTTCGACCGGTTCCCGAACAGATGCGAGTTGTAGCCAATCCAATAGCGGCGATCATCGCCCTTGTAGGCATAGCCCATGCCGCAGAGCACCTCGAGCAGCCGATGTGCCGTCGCCCGGTGCAGCCCGGTCGCCCGCGCCACTTCGGACACGGCACGACCCTTTGTGCTGTCGCCAAGATACTCGAGTATCTGAAACCCGCGCTCAAGCGACTGGTTCTTATAGGTGGCCATGGATTCGTTCTCGCTCCCGGCTCTGACAAACATGCCAACAGCACTTGTCGAAGGTCAGGTTCGTGTCCGTCTCGAAATATGAGACAAACTGATCTGAATTTCCAGTGATCGGCAGAGAAACAAATCTCCGTTTACCGACGTTCCTGAAGTTCCACCGGCTCCCCGGACTCTGCCGACAGATCGGCGGCCATCGTGACGTCCATCACCAGACGCGCTTCGCGCGCATTCGCCAAGACCGGCCGGTCGAGGGCGACCGCATCAATGAAATGGTTGGTCTCGCTCACCATGGCGCCGGCGAAAACATGATCGACCGGCTCACCCGGCATCGAAGACAGCGGATAGCGGATGCCGTGTTCGGTCGTGTTGATACTAATTTCACGGTGGGTATCGTCCACCGTCAGGGCACCTTCCGTACCGACGACCTCGATCCAGCTTTGTGAATACTGCGGATAACCCAGCGGCAAAACCCAACCGGACCCGGCCGCGATCGTGGTGCCGTCGTCCATCGTCACCATGATCCATTGATGGTCCGGCGTATCGCTGACCTTGCTGTACAGCTTGCCGGACTGCTGCGAATAGACCCTCACCGGTCGCCGCGGCTGGAGGCACCATAGAAGAAAATCTATCGAGTGCGTGCCGCCCATGGCCGCCGGTGACATACGAGAGCGCCCCTTGATCTTGGCGCCGATCTCACGCGTGATGTTACGGCTGACCAGACAGGTCACGGGCTCACCGATCGCCCCCGCCTTGATGGCCTTGTTGATGTAAGCGTATTTCGGATCGAACCGGCGCGTATAACCGATTGCGAGCTTGAGGTTGCCGGCATCACACAACGCGATGGCCTCGTCCGCCTCTTCAGGAGTCGGCGCCAGGGGCTTTTCGATCAGAACATGCTTGCCCGCCTCAAGCGTGGCGCGGACGATCGGAAAGCGCTGAGATTCCGGGGTCGAGGCGATGATGACAGCGTCGATCAGGGGGCTTGCGATCAACTCTTTCCAGTCATCCGTCACCCGGACCGCGCCCGTCTCGGCCGCAATTTCGGACGCGCGTGTCGGGTTGATTTCGGCCACGTGCAGTTCTTCGACAAGCGGATGCGCAGCACACGCGTTGGCCCGGATACCACCGACCCACCCGGCGCCGATTACGCCGACGTTGATGGCATTCATCGTAAGTCCCCCGCGATCATGACTGTTTCGTCGCGCTCAATTCGGCAGCGCGACGGATTCGCGCGTGTGTGCCGCCTCTTCGATCGCCAGGGTAACTGCCAAAGTGCGCCGCGCCTCACATGGGGTCGTGTGCGGACTCGGCCGCCCGGTCATCAGGTGATCGAGCCAGGAGCGTGTCTCGCTGGCGACCGCGCCCCAATAGTCCCCGACGGCAAAATCTGCTGCCGAGGTGGTCTGCATGAACATCATGTTGATGTTGTGGTCGGGTACATAGCTGTGCGGCGCACCACGATCGGTGAACAGCAGGCTGTCCTTGTTGTCGGCATCCAGCAGTATCACGCCTTCATCACCGATGATTTCGAAACGGGAACTCTGGCCAACGGTTGGGTATGTCGCCGGCAGGACGTAGCTGACCCCCAGATTGACCACCGCGCCATTCTCGAAAGTGATGATCGCCCACGTAACATCAGACGCCTTGTGCCCCATCGCCTTGAACACTTTGAACTGGCTGCGTGCCACCACCTCGACGGGGCGGATACCCTCGAGGAACCAGCAGGCCATATCTACGTAATAGGTCAGCACGTCGTTCACCGGCGTGGCGTCGGGCGCACGCTCGAGGATTTGCAGCAACTGCGCGCGCGTATTGTAGACCCGGGACTGAATGCCCAGCACCTCGCCCAAGCGACCCTGCAGAATCTGCTCCTTCGCGAGCATCCAGCGTCGGTCATGGCGACGGGAATAACCGATACGAAGCTCGGATCCGGTACGTTCAGCGGCGTCGATGATGGCGTCCGCATCCTCCAGCGTCAGCGCGATCGGCTTTTCCACGAAGACCGCCTTCCCCGCCTCCAGGGCCTGGATCACCGCCTCGCGATGATCATGCTCGGGGGTGGAAATGAACACCGCGCCGACCCGTTCATCGCGGATGGCCGCCTGATTGTCGGTGGTCACGAGGTCCGCCCCCGTTCGCTGGGCCAGGACATCCGCCTGTTTCCGGTTTTTGTCGGAAAGCGCCAGGAATCCGACGCCGGGATGGGTGGATGAGAGATTTGCGCGCAACGCGCCGATACGTCCGCACCCGATAACCGCCACGCCGAGGGCATCACATTCCATGCCTGTTTTCTCCGCCAAAACCCGTACGCCACGTTGGCATCGCCCGACGCAGCCGGTCAACGCCCGCAAACGAAAAGGCCGCCCCTGCCGGGGGCGGCCCGATCATTTGTTGCACCCAAACGGACTTATTCCGCGGCGGCAGCTTCCCATTGCGGGAAGTCCGGCGTTTCGAGCTCCGGCAGGACCTTGTCCATGAACAGCTGCAGCTCTTCCATCATGTCGTCTTTCGGCTGCTGCGCCCAATGCCAGATCAACGTGATGTACTCGCACGGCACCTGATCGTAAATCTTCTGCCAGGCCGCAATGGACTCATCGACCGTGCCGCCGATGAAGATATCGGAATCCTTCATACCCTGGATCAGTTCGCTGTCGTTGCCGCGCGGGAACTGCGGGAAGAACGGGCCGTAGAAGTTCTTGTAGATGTCGAGATCATAGTCGCGCAGTTTGCGGTCGAAATCCGCGGTCGTCTTGGTGATATGCGGCCAGCGCACGATGTTCTGGTTCTGACCCAGCTGCACATTGAAACCGCTCTCATTCGCGACCTTCGTGTAGTAGTGCGAAAGCTCCACCACGCCCTTGGTCGGCATGAAATAGGTCGGGATGAAGTTGTTGCGGGCGCAAAAATCGATCGATGCCTGGCTCTTGGAGGCGGCGACGAACACCGGCGGATGCGGTTTCTGGTACGGCTTCGGCACCACGCAGACCCGCTGCACGCTGCCGTCGGGACCGATCTCCCCTTCCGCGCCCGCGTCACGGGCGATTTCCCAGGCGGGATAGCCTTCGACACCGGTCTCGAACGGGTACGGCGCCTCGTAGAACTCGCCCTGCGTCCGGACCGTCTCTTGGGTCCAGGCGTCGATTACCTGGTTGACCCGTTCCTCGAAGATCTGCCGGTTGCGGTCGTCGGCATCGCTGCCGTCCGACACGGTCGCGGGAGATTCTGTGTACTGGCCCATGATGTTGGCCCAGCGCGACTGGTAGCCGCGCGCAAATCCGACGAAGTATTTGCCTTTGGTCAGGTGATCCAGGATCGCCGTTTCTTCCGCGACACGCAGCGGGTCATGGGTCGCCATCACATAGCCGAGCGCGCCCACATGGGCGTTCTCCACGAGGCTGGCCCAATAGGCGTTCAGGATTCCCGGATTCGGCCCGACTTCGTAGCCTTCCGAATGGAAGTGATGCTCGATCGTGCCGATCCCCCAGACACCCATCTTGTCGGCTTCTTTGACGATGTCGGTCCACTCATGGACGATGCGGTGATACATCTCGTTGTCGTTGCCGAGCGGACGCTTCGCCTTGCGGTCTTCTTCGCCATCGGAGGGGAACATCGGATAGAGCTGCAGAATTACCTTGGGCTTGGCCATTGCGGGTCCTCTTGTTGCACTGCGATTCCTGTTATCGGGAAACTAGGAAAGTCGGGGCATACCCACAAATACTAACTTTCAATGCAAGATATAGGTTTGTACTATATTGCAAGCTCCCCTTCTGTTCGGACGGAAACCGATGGACCTCAGGCAAATCCGCTCTTTCGTGGCCGTTTACGGGGACGGCAGCATCAATCGCGCGGCCGAGACAATAAACATCGCGCAGCCCAGCCTCAGCCAGCAAATCAAGACCCTCGAGGAATCCGTCGGGGTGCAGCTCTTCGAGCGTCATGCCCGCGGGGTCCGACCGACGCCGGCCGGCGAGCGCTTCTACGATGACTGCCGAAAAATCCTGGGGGACGTGGAGAGTGCTGCACAGACAATGCGGGAATTCTCGTCAGGCGTATCGGGCTCGCTGGATGTCGGCCTCATTCCCACGGTCACCAAGGGCGTGTTGGCCCAGGCCCTGCCGGAATTCATCGAGGCCCTGCCGAATGTCGAGCTTCGTGTTGTCGAGGCGTTCAGCGGCACCCTGACGGACTGGGTCATGTCAGGCGAGCTCGATTTCGCGATCTGCACCGAACCGCCGCGCCATGACGGTCTGGAATTGCGTGTGATGTCCACGGAACCACTGGTCATGGTCTCTGGACACAAGGCCGGCCTGGTTCATCTGCAGCCGGTGTCACTCAAACAACTTCCATCCGTAAACCTCGTCATGCCGTCGGCCCAGCACAGCCTGCGCACCCTGATCGAGCGCTATATCAAACTGGGGAACATCACACCGGGCCGCATCGTTGAGATAGACGGCCTCTACGGCGCACTTGAGTTCATCCAGAAAACCGATTTTTCCGCGATCCTTCCGGTCACCACCGTGGTTTCCGATCTGGACAGCCGCGCGTTCTCTGTGAGCCCGATCATCGACGTCCAATCCAGTTTTGAATTCTTCCTCGTCCACCAGACGCAGAAACCGCTCTCGCTGGCGGCCCGAGACCTCGTTGGACGGCTCGAGCGCGCGCTGAAGCATTCCGCCGCCGCCTGGGGGGCAATCCGCGCCGGCGTCGCCGCATAGCGCCAGTATTCAAACGCATACCCGCTGGCCGTTGGCATAGCTCTGACTTATGGTTGGCACATGGATTTCCGCCAGCTGGAACAGTTCGTCGCCGTGTATGAGGAAGGCAGCTTCTCGCGTGCCGCGCGCCGAGCAAACTGCACCCAACCGGGACTTTCCGTGCAGATCCGGAACCTCGAGAACGAACTCGGCGTGTCATTGTTTACCCGCAACCGACGCGGCGTGGAGCCCACCGTTGCGGGCAAACGCCTGTATGCCCGCGGGCTTTCGATTCTCAATTCCGTCGCCGACACCGAGATGGCGGTGCGGGAGCTGGCGGGCAACGTGACGGGTGCGATTACGGCGGGAACCGTTCCCTCGGTCTCGCGCAGCGCGCTCCCGGCGGCGCTGTCACGGTTTGTCGAGGCCTATCCCGATGTGGAACTGACCCTCGACGAGGCCTATGGCGGCACCCTGACCGAGCGGGTTGTTTCCGGCGAGCTGGATTTCGCCGTGGTGACGAGCGCCGTAAAACATGAAGGCATAGAGGCGACGTTGCTCGCGGAGCACGAACTGACGCTGGTCTCGGGCCCCGGTTCGGGTTTGCAGCCTTTCGAGCGCATCCGGTTACGGGATTTACCGCCCCTGCGCCTGGTCCTGCCGACCGAACGTCACGCGATCCGACGCATGATCGACAGCCAGATCGCCCGTGCGGAATTGCAGGTCGAGGCGATGATCGAGTCCGACGGCCTCAACACCACGATCGAATATGTCCGCCATTCCGGATGGTCGACACTCACCTCCGTGGCCTCTGTCATCGACGCGACGGATACCGGCACCCTGGTCATCAATCCGATCGTGCGTCCCAAGGTCCCCGTGGAGTATTATCTGGTCCGCCAGACCCGGCGTCCGTTGACCAGTGCGGCGGAACGTTTTGTCGCCCTGTTAGGTGAGGAACTCGCCGCAATTATGGGTCGCTGGAAAGAATTGTCAGGAACTAAATAGTTTTTATTTCAACGGATTAAAGGGATTGTTTAATGTCGAATGGAATCGACGGCAAGCGGGTGTTGGTAACGGCCGGGGGTTCGGGCATCGGCCGCGCGATCGTCGACCGTTTCGTTGCCGGCGGCGCGCAGGTCCACACCTGTGACGTGCAACAGCAATTCCTCGACGAGGTGATTGCGAGCGATCCACGCGTTACCGGCACACTCGCCGATGTCGGCGTACCCCAGGACGTCGAAAAACTGGTCGAAGCGGCTGTCGTGGCGATGGGCGGAGTCGACGTACTGGTCAACAACGCCGGGATCGGCGGCCCCAAGGCGGCGCTCGAAGATATCTCCTACGAAGACTGGGACCGCACGATCGGGGTCAATCTCAACGGCATGTTCTACTGCATCAAGAACGTCGCCCCCCACATGAAGGCCCAGAATTCGGGCTGCATCGTCAACATCTCGACCGCTTCGGCCAAGGTGGCGCTGCCCCAGCGTTCCCCCTATGTGGCATCCAAGGTGGGTGTGCTGGGCCTGACCCACACCGTCGCGCGTGAATACGGCCCGTTCGGCATCCGCTGCAACTCGATTTTGCCCGGCCTGATCGACAATGCGCGTGGCCGCGGGATCGTCGCCAGCCAGGCCGAAGAGCGCGGCATCTCGGTCGAGGCGCGCGAGGCGGAGTTCCTCGAGTTCATTTCACTTAAATGCTGGATCGACCCGACGGAAGTGGGCGATCTCGCGGTTTTCCTCGCATCCGACGCCGGCCGCCACATCACCGGCCAGGAGATCGGCATGGACGGCAACGTCGAGTGGGAAATCTAGGGCGCTTCCCCGACCGTTGACCGTTATGCCCCTGCTCGACCTGACGCCTTTCCAACTCGTCTTTGCCTTCGTCGCCCTGTTCCTGGCCGGCGTGGTGAAGGGCACGGTCGGCCTGGGCATGAAGGTCGTGGCACTCGGCTTGCTGGCGACCATCGTCGAACTGCCCATCGCGATCGCGATCATCATCGTTCCGGCCGTGACCACCAACATCTGGCAGATGTTCGGCGGTCCGCCCTTGCGCGAGACCCTGCGGCGGACCTGGAGCCTTTTCGTGATGTTCTGCGTCGGCATCTGGTTCGGCACCGAGATTCTCGCGGCTTCGAACCCGGCGCATCTGGCGGCCGCATTGGGTGTCCTGCTTGTGGTCTATGCCGCCTACGCCCTGTTCACCCCGCGCATACCGTCCCCCGGGCGCCACGAGCCATGGATGTCGCCGGTCATCGGGGGCCTGACGGGAATTTTCGGCGGCATGACCGGGTCTGACGTCATTCCTGGCGTGCCCTACATGCAGGCCCTCGGCCTGAGCCGGGACATGCTGATCCAGGCGATGGGCATCCTGTTTCTGCTCGGTTCCTCGATGATTGCGCTCGCCTTTACCTATCGCGGGCTCCTGACGGCCGAAATCGGTGTCGCCTCGGCGCTCGGGTCGCTGCCGACACTCGCCGGATACTATTTCGGCGCAAAGATACGCAGCCGAATTCCGGAAGCGCAGTTTCGCAAGCTCCTGCTGGCTGCGCTTTTCCTGCTCGGAATCTACATCGTGGCGACCAACCTCGGCTAAGCCTGCACTTCGTAATTGCGTTTGTCCGTGGAGATACTATATTTAACCAAATGGTTTAATATAGAGGACATCCCATGACACACCTGCACGACGACAGGTTTCCCAACGAAACCAGCGAATATCGTTCTGCGCGAGATGCGTTGCTGACAGCCGAAATGGAACTCCGCGCCAAAGTGGAGGAAGTCGCCGCGCTGCGACGCACACTTCCCCTCGGCGGCGCCCTGAAAGAAGACTATCTGCTGACCGAAGGACCCGCAGACCTGTCTGCCGCTGACACCGAGAGCCAGACGCGCTTCTCGGAACTCTTCGCACCGGGCAAGGACACGCTGATTGTCTACTCGTTCATGTATCCGGAAGGCGGCAATCCCTGCCCCGCCTGCACGTCGCTGATCGACGGTCTCGACGGCCAGGCCGCACATATCACCGCGCGGGTGAATTTCGTCGTCTTCGCCAAGACGCCCGCGCCCATTTTCAGGGCCTGGGCGCGCGAACGCGGCTGGCGCAACGTCCGCCTCCTGTCGACAAACGGCACCAGCTACAACACGGATTATGTGACCGAGCGCGACGGCGAGAGCCAGATACCGATCATCAACGTGTTCCGGCGCACCGCAGACGGCATCTTCCACAGCTGGGGCTCGGAGCTGTTCTACGCCCCGCCCGCCGAGGGCCAGCACCCTCGTCACGCCGATATGATTTGGCCGGTCTGGAACCTGCTCGATATGACTCCCGAGGGGCGCGACGGCTGGTTCCCCCAGAACAGCTACGACTGATCCCGCGAAAGGAGATCGATGATGACCCACAAGATCGAAGGCGGCTGCCAGTGCGGCGCGGTCCGTTACACGACGGACGCCGAACCCATGGTGATGTTCAACTGCCACTGCACCCATTGCCAGCAGGCGAGCGGCGCGCCCTTCACCACCGCCGTCGCGGTCAACCGGGGGGATGTCACGGTGTCGGGCGAGGTCATCGAGCATACCCAGACGTCGGATCGCGGGACGCCTGTCCACCGTTTCTCCTGCGCCAAATGCGGTGCGTATGTCTATGGCATCAGCGACGGTTTCGGCGCGCTCGCCGTCAACGCCGTGACTCTGGACGATGCCAGCTGGGTCGAACCGCAGATGGAAGTCTATGCCTCCAGCGCACAACCGTGGACGCATATGAACCCCGAACTACCGAAATTCGATAAACTGCCGCCGATGGAAGAGAGCTGAGGGATTCCCATGTCAAAGAAGATTGAAGGCGGCTGCCTGTGTGGTGCCGTTCGTTACGAAAGCGACGCCGAACCGCTATTCGCGGTGAATTGTCATTGCCGTCACTGCCAGATGACAAGTGGCAGTACACATATCCCCGGGATTGGGCTGCCCGCAGCCGCCTTTTTACTCACCGGTGAGCTGACCCGTTTCACAATCACGAATGATCGTGGCGGCACGTCGATGCGCGCCTTCTGCCCCACTTGCGGCACCCCGATCATGGGCCAGATCGAGGGCGAAGAACTCGTCTTTCTGCACGTGATCACGCTCGACGACCCGAGCGTGTTCAGCCCGCAGGCGGATATCTTCGAATCCAGCGCCCAGCCCTGGGACCGGTTCGACGATGCCGTTCCGCGGTTCTCCAAAATGCCGCCGATGGGCGAATAGCCCGCCAGGTCAGTTCGCGATAAACAGGCCCGCCGCAAACCCTTCATCCAGGGTGAAGTTCGCACCGTAGATCGGGTTCCCGGTCTTGGGCGACGCGAGGAAGAGCGCCGCGTTGGCCATCTCTTCGGTCGAGGAATATGTCCGGCCCGACGGGGTCAGCATCTCCATGAAGTCGAGCACCGGCTTGAGTTCCGGGTCGGTACGGATGTCCTCGTTCATGGGGCTCGCGGTGTTGCCGGGCGAGATCGAGTTCACATGGATGCCCGAGCGTGACAGCTCGACGGCCATGCACTTGGTCAGCATGATGATCCCGGCCTTTGTCGCGCAGTACAGGCCGTAGGACGGTAGCGCCACCAGGCCCGCGACCGACGCCATGTTGATGATGTTGCCGCGCTTGCGCGACACCATGTGCGGCGACACCGCGTTGATCATGTTCCACTGGCCCTTGAGGTTGATGTCGACCATGCGATTCATGTCGACGGGCTTCGTATCGCCGGCCGGTGTGGGGTAGAAGACACCCGCCGCGTTCACCAGGATGTCGATCTTGCCGTGATCTTTCAGGACCTTCGCGACCGTGGCTTCGGCCTCCTTGGGCTTGGTCACGTCACAGACATAGCCCTTCGACTTGCGCTTGAGATCCTTGGCGACCTTGTTGGCCTTGCGGATATTCGAGCTGGCGATCACGGCGCAGGTCGCGCCTTCCGATGCAAACTTCCGTGCAATCGCCTCGCCGATACCTGACGAACCGCCGCTAATCAGTGCCACCTTGTTTCTCAGTTCCATGGTCTTTCCCTCCTTGTTCGTATCTGAATTCAATATCCGGCCGACACGCCTTCATCCATGAGCAGCATCGCACCATGCGCAGCCTGAGCATCGTCGGAGCACAGAAACAGGATCGTACCCGCCATCTCACGCGGCTCGGCGAACGCGCGCTGGCTGGGGGTTTTTTCCTGGATGGTCGCGTAGATTTCCGCGTATTCGGGTTCCGAGCGTACATTTTCGTTCATCGGCGTCGCGGTATTTCCCGGTGCCAGGCAATTCACGTTGATTCCGTGAGGCGCGAGTGCGACGGCAAGCGAGCGGGTCATATTGATGACGCCCGCCTTGACCGCGGAATAGACGATGTAGTTGCCGCGCCCGGCTGTCCCGGCCGAGGAGCCCAGATTGACGATCTTGCCACCTTCGCCGCGCTCTATCATGTGCTGTCCGACCCGGTCACACATGAAGAAGCAGCCCTTGAGGTTGGCATCGATCATCTGGTCGAACATGGCCTCATCGGTCTCTCCGACCCGGGTCGGAAAGAACACACCCGCTGCGTTGACGAAAATGTCGATCCGGCCGAACTCCGCGATGACATCACCAACGAGCTTGTCGACCTGCGCAACCTCGCCGACGTCACACGCAAACGGCTTGGCATTGCCGCCGCAGCGGTCGACCGTCGCCTGTGCCCGTTCGAGCGACGAACTCGCCACCACGGCAACATGCGCGCCCTCTTCAGCGAAACGCACGCAGGTTTCGGCGCCGATCCCCGACGAACCACCCGTGACCAGAGCCACTTTGCCTTCAAAACGCATACTCATCTCCTCAACTTCAAAGCGCCGCATACATGGCGTCGATCATCGGCGGCGCGAACGGCCCCAAATCGGCAATCGGTGCCATCCGATTGCAGCAATAGCTGAACCCCAAGTGACGATTCGGATCCCCGAACCCGACAGCACCACCGATGCCTGTGTGTCCGAAATTGTCCCGGTAACCGCCGAACGGAAACGGCGGGCAGGACAGCATGAAACCGCAAGAAAACCGGAACGGCCGGTTGGTCATCCGGTCGAGATCGTCCCAATGCTCGCGGATCGCGTCGGCGATCAACTCTTCCGACAGGAGCTGCCGGCCGTCGATCCGACCGCCATTGGCCATCCCGCCATACAGACGCGCGATGGCGCGGGCGTTGCCATGACCGTTCGCCGACGCAAACTGGTTGTGCACCCAGTCGTCGGAATTGAAATCCTCGTCTCGCGGCATCGGCCGCCAGGCCCGCAGGAGTGGAGACTCCGTCACACCCTTGATGCCGTCGCGTGACGGCGTGCCCGGGGTCTCCACGTATTCGGCGCGTCGGGCGGCCTCCGCGTCGTTGAGGCCGATCTGGAAATCGATGCCGAACGGGCCGGCGATGTCCTCGCGCCAGACCGTACCGACATCGCGGCCGTCGACATGACGGATCAGCCCGTTCATCAGCGGGCCATAGGTAAATGAATGATAGGCGCCACCCGTCCCCGGCTTCCACTCCGGTGTCGCCGCCTCGAGCGCGCGCTCGACCGAGGTGCCGTCCCAGAGCGAACCCGCGGGGGCCGCATCGGCATAGATCACGCCGGACTGGTGGGAGACCAGCGTGCGGACCGTCATGTCTTCCTTGCCGTCGCCGGAGAATTCGGGCCAGTGATCACTGACCTTGTCGTCCATGCTGACGGCACCGCGTTCAATCAGGCTTAGCAGCGTGATCGCCGCACAGGCCTTGGTCACCGACATCATGCAGGTGATGGTGTCCGCCTCCCAAGGCCGGGTCCGCGCGGCATCGCGATATCCACCCCACAGATCGACCACCACTTCGCCATCAACAACGACCGAGACGCCGGCACCGATTTCCTCACCACAGACCAGATCACCCGCATCCATATTCTGCCGGAATGCGTCCTCGACGGCCGCAAATTTCGGATCGCAGTGACCCGCAACAGGTATATCGCTCATGATGTTGCCTCCGCCCTCAGATCGTCCGTTTCCTTGGCCAACAAGACGCCGTCCTCACTCACCACAACGCCATACACATCGCGCGCGCGATCGCGGCTGATGAAGCCTTCTGCCAGCTGATAAAGCACACGTTCCGGATCGCGCTCGCCGGGCGGTCCGAACCCGCCCCCGCCGCAAGATCGCGACACAATCAGCTCTCCGGCATCTAGGGAAACCTGGCCAACGCGCGGCACCTCCTCTTCCTGTCCGTTGACTGTCAGCTTGTGCTGGGCCGCCGTGGCCGCCCCAAGACCGCCACGCACACCCTTCGGACCATTGATCGTGCCGTCGGAATTATAAACCAGGGACATGCTCCCGACCCGCGGGCCATAGACCGCAAACCCCTGAGGCGCACCGCAATTTCGCCCCGCACCTTCGGTATCGGGGACGAAACCCCGGGAATGGACGTAAATCGGCAGCCGCAACTCGTCGAGCTCGACGGAATCGAGGAAGCACATGCCGGCATTGCCGACATGGCCAATGGTCCACCAGGCGTCCGTATGCGCGCTCGCCGCCCCGTTCGTGCGCCCCAGGAACACCTGATTGATATATGGCTTGCCGGTTTCGGGGTTTACCCCCGATACCACGGCTGCGGCCGGCGGGCTCGAGGCACCACATTCGGCAAGTCCGATATCTTCCGAAATCTTGGCCATCGATGCCTGGACCGAATTTGATACTCGGTCGGCAACGTTCGTGGTCGCCGCCGAACAGCTTGTGGGATGTCTGGGGATACCGACGATGCAATCCTCGCGCAGATCCACATCGATGCGCCGGAACGCGCCGGCATTCTTCGGTACCGTATGATCGATCGAATTGAACACGCCGACCATCGCGGCCGTCCGCGAGCAACCCTCGGACAGGTTGAGCCCACACGGCATCGCGTCGGGATTGTCGCGCAGGTCGACCCGCACGCGGGCCTCCTCGGGATCGACGGCGACGGTTACGTTGATCCTGACCCCTTCCTCTGGCGTACCCGGTATCGGGTCATGGGTGCTGGAATGGGATGCGGTGCCGGCCGGAAGCTCGCGTAGTGCCGTCACCATACGCGCCTCGGAATAGTCGAAGAACTGCTCGGCAAAGGCATCGAGCCTGTCCCACCCGATATCCTCACCCAGCGCGATCAGTTCACGCTCACCGATGCGTGCCGCACCGACCATGGCGAGGTAGTCACCCCACCATTGCCCGGGTACGCGAATGCGCATCTGGCACATGCGCACGATGTCATCGATATTCTGATAGTCACGCTGAATCTTGACCGCGGGGAAAATCAGCGCGCCCTCCTCGTAAACATCGCGGGCGCGGGCGTGATAGGTGGTCGGAATCGAATTGCCGATATCTGCCTGATGGGCCTTCGCCACGAGCGTAAACCGATGCCCCCCGGCGCCGTCGAGGACCGGCACCAGGATCGTGTGATCCGCCGGATGCGAACAGCCATGATAGGGCGAGTTGTGCAGGAAGGCGTCACCACGCCTGAGATCGGGGTGCACCTCGCACATCCAGCGCGCCATGATGTCCGGGCCGGACAGCACATGTATCGGCAGGCTTTCGGTCGCCGTGAGCAACTCATGGTTCGCCGTCACGATGCAGCAAGAGAAATCCCTCGCCATGTTGAGCACACCGGAACGGCCGGTGCGCAGCAACGTGTTGGCCATCTTCTTGACGATGCCATCGAGCCGATTCGACAGGAGGGCGAGCTGAACGCCGTCGAATGCGCCCGTTACCGCATCTTCTTCGGCTTCAGGCATCAGGCGGTCATTTCCGCGCGAAGTTTCGTCGTCGCGGCTGTATCTACGGTACCGTCGGTATCCACGACGACGCCATACACACTGCGTGCGCGCTCGGCCGATACATATTGCTCGACCACATCGCGTGCGACCATCTCGGGGTCGCGATCCGTCGGCGCGCCGTAGCCGCCACCGCCGCAAGACTGGGAACTGATCAACTCCCCGGCGACGAGGGTCACAACCGCACAATTCGGAAGGTCTTCACGCTCGTTATTTCGGGTGATCTTGTATTGACCCGACACCGACCCGCCGAGCCCCCCGCGGACCCCTTTGGGTCCATTGATCCCGCCATCGCTGACATAGGCAACATCGAGATTGCCGACACGAGGGCCGAACTCCGTATAGGCGGAACGGGCCCCGCAGTACTGGCCCGCACCTTCCGTATCGGGCGCGAAGGTCCGTGTCTTGACGAAAATCGGCTGGCGCAACTCGTCGAGTTCGATGGAATCCTGATAACAAAGTCCCCCATTGCCCACATGGCAGATCGACTGCCAGCAGTCGGCCTCGGGCGCGCCCGCGCCACCCGTCAGCCCGAGGAATACCTGGTTCACAAAGGGTTCCCCCCGCTCCTCATCGATTCCAGATACCACGCCGACCGCGGGCGGGATGATCGCGCCGCACTCGGCCAGCCCGAACCCTTCCGCGATCTCCGCTATCGCGGCCTGGGTCGGATTGGCGACCCGGTCGGCGATGTTGGTGGTCGCGGCCGAACAGGAGGTCGGGTGTTTCGGAATGCCACAAACGGAATCCTCGCGCAGCAGCACCTTGATGCGCCGGAACGAGCCCGCATTCTTCGGCACCGAGTGGTCGATCGAATTGAACACGCCCACCATTGCCGCCGTCCGCGCGCAGGCCTCGGACAAATTGAGTCCGCATGGCTGGGCATCGGGGTTGTCCATCAGGTCAACAGTCACCTCGCCGCCGTCCGGATCGATCGTCACCTTGCTGGTGATCATGATCCCCTCTTCGGGTGTTCCGGGAATCGCGTCATGGGTCGACGTGCGCGTGGCGGCGCCCGCCGGCAATTGGCGGATGGCCCCAACCATGCGTTCTTCCGAGTAGTCGAACCATTGCTCATTGAACGCCTCGAGCGTGTCCCAGCCGACCTCCCGGCCCAATGCGAGCAGTTCTCGTTCACCAATGCGCGCCGCGCCCATCATCGCCAGATAGTCACCCCACCACTGGTCCGGCACCCGGATCCGCAGACGGCACATCCGCACAATATCCATGTTGTGTTCGTAGTTTTCCTGCACCTTCACCGCCGGAAAGATCAACGCGCCTTCCTCGTAAACATCGCGCGCGGTGCCGTGATAGGTCGTCGGGATCGAGTTGCCGATATCGGCCTGATGGGCCTTCGCCGCCATGGTGTAGCGATGGATACCATCGTCGTCGATCACCGGCACCAGGATCGTATGATCCGCCGGATGGGAACATCCGTGGTAGGGCGAGTTGTGCAGGAACGCGTCGCCGCGTTTCAGCACCGGATGATATTCCTTCATCGTGGCGGCCATCATGTCCGGACCGGACAGAACGTGAATCGGCAGGCTCTCGGCCACGGCCGCGAGCTGGTCGTTGGCCGTCAGGATGCAGCAGGAGAAGTCGCGCGCAATATTGAGCACGCCGGACCGGCCTGTGCGCATCAACGTGTTGCCCATCTTGCGCGAGATACCTTCGAGCCGGTTGGACAGGAGCGCGAGTTTTACGCCGTCAATTTTCTCAGCCATCGGTCCGCCCTCCTATGCCGCCGCCGGTGCAGAGCCGGGCACAATCGAGACGCTTCCCGATCCGCGCCGTTCCGCCGTTGCCCCGGGGTCCACCACCACCGTCGTGAATGGCGATTCGATGATCGCCGGGCCCGGCAGCACTTCACCGGTCTTCATCGCCTCGAACCTGCGGACCGTCGCATCCACATAGCCTGTCTCCGCGAAATAAACCTTGCGCGTCCCATCCACTGACGCGGTCGTTTCTGCCGCCGCCAGGGAACCGCTCTCGCTTTCATTCAGCAGGCATTTCACCGACGCGGTCCAGCCCACGACTTCGATGCTCGATTCCGGATCGTTGATAGCGAAAATATCCTCGTGAACCTTGTGGAACTCCTCGACGAGCGCGTCGATATCGGCGTCACTTTCGAACCGGCGGGCGGCCAGCGGCACCTCGATTTCCCACACCTGTTCGGGGTAGCGCGCCTCGGCAAAGAACTCGATCGTCTGGCTGATCGAACCGGCACCCGGACCATCGATGAACGCGTTGCAGCGGGCCTCGAGCCCATCAAGAATCTGATTCACCCCCGCAGCATCGAAATTCTCCGATGTTGCAAAGAATGTCCGCGTGTATTGCGAATGCAGGTCGGACATCATCGCGCCCGCCGCACTCAGCGCGGCACCCACCTCGGGGATCACCACACGTTCGCTGCCGAGACGTCGCCCGATTGCCGTCGAGTTCAATCCGGCCGCGCCGCCGCCGCCGATCAAGATCGCGTCACGGGGATCGATCCCCTGATTGACGGTGATATCGACGATTGCCTGAACCATATTCTCGGTCGCGATCGCGATGATGGCCGCGGCGGCATCCTCGAGCCCGATTCCCATGGGGTCCGCAACGTCGCGCTTGATCGCGCTGTTGGCGGCCTCGAGGTCGAGGGCCATAGATCCACCCAGAAAAAATTCCGGGTCGAGATAACCGAGCACTAGAGACGCATCGGTCACGGTCGGTTTGTCGCCCCCCTGTCCGTAGCAGGACGGCCCCGGCACCGCGCCAGCGCTCTGCGGCCCGACATGCAGCATGCCACCGTCATCGACCCAGGCGATGGAGCCACCACCGGCGCCGATTGATTTTACATCGACCGACGGGAAGCCTGTCATATGGCCGCGATAGGGTTGGCCGATCCAGGTTTCGCGCGTCCAGGGAATCCGCCCGCGGCGCACGAGACTGACGTCATAGGTCGTGCCGCCCGTATCGGCGATCACCGCGGTATCGGAACCTTCATCCTCACGGGCGAAGTAGCGCCCGGACACGGGCGCCATGGACGGCCCGGAATTGATCAGATGTATCGGATGCTCGGCGACATCCACCGCGTCCATCATGCCGCCCTGGGACGTGACGATCAGGACGCGCCCCCCGAAACCTGCATCGGACAAGCGCCCCGTCAGGTTGTGCATGTACGCACTCATCAACGGCTTCAGCGAGGCGTCGATCGCCGCCGATGACGCACGTCGGTATTCGCGCAGGGACGGGTTGAGAATATGAGACAACGTATAGGGAACGCCCGGCAGGTGTTGCTCGATCAGTTCACCCACCCGGTCCTCGTGGCTTGAATTGATGATCGACCAGAGGAGGCAGACCGCGACCGCCTCGACCTCCTTCGCCTTGAGGTCTTCGAGGATTTCCACCACCCGGCCTTCGTCGAGGGGTGCCATTTCAGACGCATCCGAGAGAATCCGACCCGGTACCTCATAGGAAAGCGCGCGCGGCAGGTAGGGCTGCGGATAGGGAACCGTAAAGTTGAACGGCTCCATCCGCCCGCCCTCGCGGAAGACGAGGATATCGCGATGCCCCTCGGTGGTCAGGAACGCGGTTTTGGCGGTATTCCCGGTCACGATCGCGTTGATCGCATGGGTCGTGCCGTGAATGAACAGCTCGCCTTTTGCCAGGAGCGCGTCCAGGCCGAGACCGAAGTCGTCGGCGGCAAGTTTCAGACTGTCCAGCACACCGTTGATCGGATCGCCCGGCGTGGTCGAGGCCTTGTACATATGAAGGCCATTGTCATCATCTTCCACAATCAGGTCGGTGAACGTACCGCCCGTATCGACAGCAAACCGCATCGTATTCCTCATCCCCGGCGCCAATGTTTTGCGCAAGCGCCCGGCACCTTGGGACGCCCGAATTAGAGTGCCAGATTAACAGGCGGTTTGCCGCGCAACCAAGTTTAATTAATGGCCATTAAGTAACTATACTGCCCCGATGGAGGTGGCCGCATGGCCCAGGCACGAAAGCGTTCGCGAAACGCCAGTGAGACCAAAGCGTCGATTATTCACGAGGCGGCCACACTGTTTGCAACGCGCGGGTATGAGCGAACCAGCCTCGAGGCGATCGCCGGTGCGATCGGGATCAGCGCCCCGGCGCTGTACTATCATTTCGATTCAAAAGACGAGATTCTGTTCGCCACGCTGGAGAATACGCTGGTCCAGCTGAACCGGATGTCTGCCGATATGGTCGCCGCGGCGGGAGCCGCGCCGCTCGAACAGTTGCGCGGCTTTGTCCGGGCGCATGTCCAGCATGATGTCGGCAACGCGGATATCATGCCAATGCTGAACGCGGGCCTCTACAATGTCGACCAGCTTATTGGCGGGCTCCCGGCGGCGCGCCGTCGCATGCTGACCCAGATGCAACGCGACTTTCTGGACCGGCTTCGTGGCATCCTGATCGCGGGCGAAAAAGACGGAACCTTCGTATTCGACAACGTCACCACAACCGCGTTCGCGATCATCGGAATCGTCGATTTCGCGGTTTACTGGTTTCGCAACGAGGGGGCGTTGTCCGTCGAAAATCTCGCGGATCAATATAGCGACCTTGCGGTCCGCATGGCGGGTGCCAGGAACGGCTGACACCCCATGTTCCGATCTAGCCGTCGATGAACTCGAGTACAGCGTTCACGAATATGTCCCTGGCCTGAATTTGCGGGCAATGTCCGCAATCGGGAATCTCGACCAATATTGCCCCGGGAATGCCCCGTTTCAACGCATAGGACATGGCCGGCGGCGTCGTGGCGTCATCCAATCCGACCATCACCATCGTCTCGTTCGCAATGCCGCCGATCTCTTCGGCCATTTCGACTTGTGCCAACGCACTTGCCAGCGTCGCGAACGCCATCGGATCTGCCGCCGCGAGCGCGGCCTTGCGTTCGGCAATCACCTCGGGATTGGCTTCGATGAAAGGCTGCGGGAACATGCGCAGGATCGCCGCATCAAGGACCGCGTCCATACCGTTCGCTTCCACCATTTCCGCCAGTATGTGCAGTGGTTTTTTCGCCGCATCGGGAAAACCGGGCCCCGTGTCGGCGAGGATCAGTTTGCCGATACGGTCGCCATGATGAATACCCAGCGCCACACTGATGAACCCCCCTGCCCCGTTCCCGAGGACGGACGTATCTTCCGGAAGACCGGCCGCATCCATGATTTCAGCGAGGTAGTCGGCGAACGCACGCACGTCAGGATTCGAATGTTCCAGCGGCGGCGTTGCACCGTAGCCGGGCAAATTCGGTATCGTGACCCGGTGTCCGACCGCCAGTTCCGGCAACGCCCTGTCGAAAGCCGTGCGCTCGGCCAGCAGCGAGTGGATCAGCAGGAGATCAGGGCCATCACCGACCTGAATGACATCGGCATTCACCGCGTCCAGATGACGCACTTCCATGGAATTCCTCCAAAAGCCCGGAGTGATGTCGTCGATCAGCAATCGTGGTTCAGGATTGCCTCGGCCATCGACGCCCCGTCTTCCGAGCCAACCGGGGACGGGCCGAGCCACACCATGAGGATGTCGGCATCCTTGCCGTCCATCGCGACCAGGGTGTGGGCCATCGTGCTGTCGAGATAGGCGCTATCGCCTTTCTCCAGGCGAACCGGGCTGTAATGCTCGGTGTGCACTTCGATGGCACCATTCAGTACATAGAAAAATTCTTCGCCGGAATGAGACACCATGCCATCGAGCGGGCTGGGCTCATCGGCCTTGACCCGTTCGATCAGCGGCGTCATGCGCTTTCGCCGCAGTTCCGAGCAGAGGGCGTACATATCGTATTTCGGGGTCGAGCGGAAAACCGTATCCAACTGGCGGCTGACGGTCATGCGCGCAGAAACATTGCCCTCGTCTTGCTTCAGCGTCACCAGATCGCCGAGTGATATCCGCAGGCCTTCGGCCAGGCGCATCAGGTTCGTAAATGTCGGCGAGACCTGATCGTTCTCGATTTTGGACAAGGCGGAGATCGACAATCCGGTGGCTTGCGAGACTTCGGCCAGGGTATTGCCTTGCGCTTTGCGGAGCGCCCGCACCTTGGTACCCAGAGTCAGTCCGTTGATCGATCCGCTTTCGGTCCGCAAATCGTCCATGCCAATTCTCCTGCATTGTTCGGCCCAACTAACAACGCGACTCGCCATTTCACAACTGCCGGCGCGTCACAAATGTTAGGCGCCTGAACCTTCCAGCGACACCATCTGAACGTGAAAAACCACCAGAAGACCGCCTAAAATCCGCCCGGGACCCGTTTCACGGCCATTCCGGTCGTTTCGGGGAACTGAACCAACAATACAAAAGTGTTGGACCGGTTTGCATAAACTGGCGCGCAGGGACTCTGCAAACCCATGGATGTCCCGACCCCTGACGGGCCAGCCAACAACACAAACGTCGCGGCGAACTAGAGGCGCGGCGTGTCCTGCACCGGATAGCGCGCGTATTGTTCGACCCAGTCGAAACCGACATGCTCGACATAGGCGTCCATCAACTGCCTGGTGATCGGCCCGGGCACAGCGCCGTCTCCGAACACGCGCCCGCTGACGCTGCGGCAAGGGCAGATGCAGAAACTCGTCGAGGAAATGAATGCCTCGTCGGCATTGTAGGCGTCGTATAGATCGAAATCCTTTTCCTCGCATGGGATACCGATCTTCACGGCAAGCTCCATCACGGTCTGGCGGCTGATACCCGGCAGCACGTAGCGCTCCTGGGGGGTAAAAAGACGGCCCTCGGAAACGAAAAACACATTGCTGCCCCGACCCTCCGCAACATTGCCGTTATGGTCCAGCATCAGCGCGTAGGCCTCTGGGTTTTGGGCCGAGACTTCCTCGTCGGCCATGATGAGATTCAGGTAATTGTGGGTCTTGGCCCGCGGACTCAGCATGTCGGGTGCCGTCCGACGGACCGATGACACGATCATGTCGATCCCGTCGCGATAGACCTTCGCGCGGGTGGACAGCGGCAACGGCAGACATTCCACGATCACCGTGGGGCCAACGTAATCCGGCCAGGCGGAGCGTTCGTTCGGGTCGACGATCCCGCGCGTGATCCGCTGGGACACCCAAAGATCCTCATCCGCGGCGATCGTCGGCAGGTTCCGGCGCACCACTTCTTCGGTGACCGCCGCCATCTCGTCCAGCGACATGCCGGGATCGATCCCAATATAGCGCAGGGAGCGATACAGGCGTTCCAGATGCTCGCGCAGCTTGAATATCTCGTGGCCGAAGGTGCGCGTCGTGTCGAACACCGCGTCTCCGTATTTCACTCCGCGATCGCGGAAGGGAATCCGCGCTTCGTTCTCGGGAATGTAGTCACCATTCAGGTAGACGGTCCGCTGGTTCGGTATCGACAAGGTAAATTCTCCCACCAAGAGCCACTAATTCGACCGTTCATCGCACATTGAATGTCGCGCAACCGGCCCGTTCGTTTCATAATATCCGGAATAAGAGAATACAGGCAGGGGGGAAGAAAATGGCGAAATACGGTGTTGGACAACCGGTGCGGCGCAACGAAGACCCAAGACTTCTGACGGGCCGCGGTAAATTCAATGATGACCTGCCCCGTGACGGCGAGGCCATGAGCTATGTCCTCCGTTCACCTCACGCACATGCCGATATCCGCTCCATCGACAAGACCGTAGCCGAGGCGATGCCCGGGGTGCTCGGCGTGTTGACCGGCCAGGACCTCATCGAAGACGGCATCGGCGTGTTCCCCGGTCCCCCGCCATTCTTCGCCGCGCTGACCAAGCCCGACGGATCGCCTCTGGTTTATCCACCCCAACATGCCCTGACATCTGATCGGGTGCGATATGTGGGCGACCCCGTGGCGTTTGTCGTGGCAGAGACACTCGAGCAGGCGCGCGACGCGGCGGAAGCAATCGACGTCGACTATGCCCCCCTTCCCGCCGTCGTCGAGACCGACGCGGCGATGAACGGCGGTGCCGTTCAGATCTGGGACGATGTGCCGAAGAATTTCCTGTTCCAGGCCCAGATCGGCGACGCCGACGCCACCGAGAAGGCCTTCGAGGCGGCAGATCACATCTCGTCGGTCCGCCTCGTCAATCAGCGCATCGTCCAGAACTCCATGGAAGTGCGCGGCGCGATCGGCAGCTACGACGCCGATGACGAGCGCTACACCATCTATACATCGAACCAGAATCGTCATCTTTTGCGCAGCTGGCTTGCCGGCGCCTTCTTCAAGTGCGAGCCGACGAAAATCCGCGTCCTTGTCGATGATGTTGGCGGCGGGTTCGGCATGAAAACCCACCCCTACCCCGAACAGGTACTGGTGCTCGTCGCCGCGAAGCGCCTCGGACGGAAAGTCCGCTGGATCAGCGATCGTACCGAAGCGTTTCTCAGCGACCTGCACGGCCGCGATCACATTTCGGATTGCGAGCTGGCCCTGGACAAGGATGGAAAATTCCTGGCCGTGCGTGTGAAAACCGTCGCAAACATCGGCGCCTATTCCTGTTCGGCCGGCGTCTCGGTCCCCACCCAGATCGGGCCGAAGATCCTCACCAGCGTCTATGACGTCCCGCTCGCCGACGTGGAAGTGAAATGCGTCGTCACCAACACCGCCCCGGTCGGGCCCTATCGCGGTGCGGGCCGCCCGGAGGCCATCTATGTGATGGAGCGACTGGTGGATGTCGCGGCACATGATCTCCGCATCGATCCGCTGGAAATCCGGCGACGCAACCTGATCTCCAACGACCGGTTCCCCTATACCAACGCCGTCGGAACCACCTACGACAGCGGCGCGTTCGAGGAGAATATGGACCTTGTCGCAAAGCTGGCCGACTGGGACAGCCACGAAACACGTCGGGCTGATGCCCGCAAAAGAGGCAAACTCAGCGGCATCGCGGTCAGCCAGTATCTGGAGACGACAGCCGGCAACCCGACGGAAAGCGCCGAAGTGGAGGTCGGAGACGATCAGGTTATTGTTCGGGTCGGCACCCAGCCAATGGGCCAGGGCCATGACACATCATTCATGCAGCTCGTCTCCGAGAAACTCGGTATCGATTTCGAGCAGGTCCGGATCGACACCAGCGACAGCGACAACCTGCCCGACGGCGGCGGTAGCCATGGCTCCAGAACCAGCCATATCGGCAGTGTCGCGGCGCTGAATTCCAGCGACGAGGTCATCTCCAAGGGCATCCTGATCGCATCGGAGATGCTTGAGACCGCAGCCGTCGATATCGAGTTCACGGATGGCGAGTTCCGTGTTGCAGGTACGGACCGTGCCGTGACCCTTTTCGACGTTGCCAGACATGCCCGCACCTCCACCACCCTTCCCGAGGAATTGCAGGGCGCGCTGAACGGCACCGACACCCACACGATCGAGAATTGGAGCTATCCGAATGGCTGCCATATCTGCGAACTGGAGATCGATGAAGACACCGGTGTCATCGATATCGTCCGCTACTGCGCGATCGACGATGTGGGCAAGGTGATCAACCCGATGCTCGTCGCCGGCCAGGTGCATGGCGGGGTCGCACAGGGTGTCGGACAGGCGATCATGGAGAACACTTTCTACGACCCGCAGAACGGCCAGATGATCACCAGTTCATTCATGGACTACACCATGCCGCGTGCCGACGATTTGCCGATGATAGAGCTCGACACGAACGAGGTGCCCTGCAAGACAAACATACTGGGCGTGAAAGGGGCCGGCGAAGCCGGTGCGTTGGTCGCCCCGCCGGTTGTCATCGCCGCAATTGCGAACGCTCTGCGGGAATACGATGTGTCCCATATCGACATGCCCGCGACACCGGAGCGGATTTGGGAGCTGATGCAATCTCCGAAAGCGGCATAAACCCCGACGCACATGGCGACCATCCGAGCCTTTCGATCATCCGGCCGAAACAGGAGTAATCATGGGATTTGACTACGCGTCGCTGTACCGATCCGGGCTGCCGGCAACGAGGCCCCGCTGGACCGGGTTCCCGAAGTACAACTTTATCGGCGGACATAATGACGCCGACGCGATCCCAGTTGACGATTTCGTACAGTCTGCAGCCAGCGTCCTGAAACGCGAAGGTCATACGCTGTCGACTTATGGTCTCTCCAGTGGCCCCCAGGGTTATCGACCGCTGCGCGAGTTTTTGGCCACTTCGCTGCACGAACGCACGGGCATGCGGCAATCGGCCGACGATATTCTTATCGTGTCCGGGTCATTGCAGGCGCTTGATCTGGTAAACGATGTACTTCTGTCGCCAGGCGATGTGGTGATCGTCGAAGAGGCTACCTACCAAGGGACGCTGCAACGCCTGAGCCGTCTTGGTGTCGAGTATATCGGCGCCCCACTCGATGAAAACGGGATTCGCATGGACGCGCTCGCCAACATCCTGAGCAGTCTGAATACAGAGAATCGCAAGCCGAAATACATCTATACAATCCCGACGGTGCAGAATCCTTCCGGCTCGGTCATGCCCGAGGCAAACCGCCTGGAGCTGCTATCTCTCGCACACGCTCATGGCGTCCCAATCTTCGAAGATGATTGCTACGCCGACCTGACGTTCGACGGCACACGGCCCCGTGCGATCCGGGCACTCGATACGAACGGCATGGTGATCTATTGCGGATCGTTCTCCAAGACCATTGCGCCGGCCTTGCGTGTCGGTTTCATCACTGCGGAA
Organism: Alphaproteobacteria bacterium; assembly: GCA_039980135.1. Lineage (NCBI taxonomy): Bacteria > Pseudomonadati > Pseudomonadota > Alphaproteobacteria > Alphaproteobacteria bacterium. The sequence continues at coordinate 148,518 of JBDXCV010000007.1, read as the reverse complement.
CCCGACGTGATTGCCCACGCCCTGGCAGTCAAATATGACGGTGGCACCGGTGCGCTCGAACAGATGCTCATAGCCGAATATTGCACGGAACATTTTGAACGCCATGTCGGTGCCTTGCAGGGAGTCTTGAGCGCCAAGTGCGAGACCATCATGGACGCCCTGGACAGTGAGTTCGGCACGACCGCCAGTTACGCGCAGCCCAAGGGCGGAATATTCATCTGGGTGAACCTGCCCGACGCCGTCGACACCAGCGAACTGGCGACGGGTGCGCTCGAACAGGGCGTGGCGATCAATCCCGGTGCCGATTGGTCGGCGGACCCGGATAGCGGCCGCCATCGGCTGCGCCTGTGTTTCGGGCATCCGTCCCATCAGGATATACGCGAAGGCGTCGCGCGGCTGGCGGACATCTGTCATCAGATGACGGGATTGCCCGAACGCAGCGGCAATATTTCTCGAACAGATTCCTAGCGCCGGTTCCCGGCGTCGGCATTAAGCCCCGAGATAGTAGCTCTTCACCATGTCGTTCTCGCGAAGATCGGTTGCGTCCTTACTCGCGAACGCGATCTCGCCATGGACAATGATGTAGCCCTTGTCGGCGATACGGATGGCCTGGTTGAAATTCTGCTCGGCCATCAGAATGGTGAGCCCTCGGCTTTCACCAAGCTCACCGATCTTCGTGATCATCTGACTGACCAGAATCGGTGCCAGACCGACCGAAGGCTCATCGACCAGAAGAAGCCTCGGGTCGCTCATCAGCGCACGACCCACGGCCAGCATCTGCTGTTCACCACCACTCATGCTACCGGCGAGCTGTGTTTTACGCTCGGCAAGCCGTGGGAACAGCGTGAAGGCGTAGTCGAGATTGGTTGCCAGCGTCGCACGGGCCGCCTGACGATAGGCGCCGAGTGTAAGGTTTTCCTCGACCGTCAGATCCGGGAACAATCGGCGCCCTTCGGGCACCTGGGCCACGCCGGCCTCGACGATCTCCTGGGGAGACGCCGCGGTCAGATCGATGACGGTACCGTCGTCCTCACGCAGCTCTATCGAGCCCGCGCTGGGCTTGATCAGGCCCGAGACACAGCGCATGAGGGTCGACTTGCCGTTGCCGTTAGTACCCAACAACGCGACGGTCTGCCCGTTCGGCACCTCGATCGACACTTTGTTCAAAACAGTGACCGCGCCGTATCCGGCGTCCAGATCCTTGATAACAAGCTCAACCATCGTCGTCGCTTCCCAGATACGCCCGCTCGACGTCCTTGTTCTTTACGATTTCATCAGGCGTACCCTCGGCGATCAACTGGCCCGCATCGAGGCAGATGATCCGCTGAGAGAAACGCATGACCGCTCGCATGATGTGTTCGATCATAATGATCGTAATTCCGCGTTCGTTCATCTTGAACAGGATGTCGATGACTTCATCAACCTCCTGCCCGGTCAGACCCGCCATCGCCTCGTCCGAGATCAACAGTTTCGGCTTTGCGGCCATCGCCCGCGCCAGTTCAAGCTTGCGCAACTCGATCTGGGTCAGGTCGAGGGTCGTGTCATCGGCCTTCTCTGCCATCCCCATCGTCTCGAGGATTTCCATGGCCTCGGCCCGATCATCGGTCTTCTCACCGCGATGGTGGCCCACAAACTCCGCCGGGATCATCAGGTTTTCGATCACGGTCATGGTGTGGAAGGGCCGCGGAATCTGGAAACTGCGGGCAATACCCGCCCCGGTGCGTTTATGCGGCTTTAGGTCGGTCACATCATTGCCGTCGAAAATGATCTTGCCTTCCTCGTTGCGCAGCAACCCGGAAACACAGTTGATCATCGTCGTCTTTCCCGAACCGTTGGGTCCGATGAGGCCGAAACGCTCGCCCTGGCTCACATGGGTGGTGACGTTCGACAGCGCCGTGAAACCACCGAAATGCTTCGAGACACCGTCTACCTTTAGAAGTGCATCGCTCATCGGCTTGACCCCTGACGTGATTTCCTGAACCAGCCAATTATGCCTTCCGGTGCGATAATCACGAAGACCACGAGGACAACGCCGACAATCAGCAAGTTCAGTTCAGACTGAATCCAGAGGGAAGATACTTGCTGTGCCGTTCCAAGCAGCAACGCGCCGATCACCGGCCCGGCCCAACTGACCGTGCCACCGATCATCGGCATGGCGATCGCGTTGATCGCATATTCGAGGTTGAAGGCCGAAAGCGGGTCGATAAACGTGAGGTAGCTCGCCAAGGGTGCACCCGCGACACCCATCATGGCACCGCTGATCGTCGTGGCAATCAACTTGAGACGCAACGTGGGAACGCCCATGCACTCCGCCGCCTCCTCGCTGTCCTTGATCGCGTTCAGGCCGCGACCGAGCTTGCTGTTCTCGATGTAACGCGCGACCCAGACACTGAGGATCGCGACCGTCCCCATCAGGAAGAACAGGAACTCCTTATAATTCCCGAACAATCCCGCCTTGCGATCAACGATCAGTTCACCCAGGAGTTCCGGTTTGCGCTTCGGCAAGATCGACGTCCCGGCGGCACCGCCGACATAATCCCAATGGGCGACGATTGTTTCGAGGATGATCGCCAGCGCCAAAGTTGCGATCGCGAAATACACGCCGCGCAGGCGAAGTGTCAGATATCCGGTCGCGAACCCCAGAAGCCCGGCGAAGATCCCGCCCGCAATCATCTGCTCGACAAGACCAACATCGAGGAAGTTGATCAGCGCGACCGCTGTATAGGCACCTGTTGCCAGAAAACCGGCAGAACCGAAATTCACGTAACCACCATAGCCGCCAAGGATATTCCAGGCGGTGGCCATGACCATGTACTGCAGGATCACGAAGCCGATGAAAAAGTAGAACTGGTTGCCGACCACCTGGGTCAGAACAAACAGGCCGACAATCAAGAGCAGGCAGATAATCTCAAAACGATACTTCATTAGTGCGCTCCCGCCGTCTTGCCGAACAGCCCTTCGGGGCGGAAGGCCAGAACCGCAAGCAGAATGCCGAACGACACGGCCGGCCCCCAGGAGGGACCGAAGAATGTGGCAACGATACTTTCGGCGACGCCAATGATCACGGCCGCCAGCAGCGTTCCGCTGATCGACCCCAGGCCACCAAGGACGACGATGGCGAATACGTTGCCAAGATAAAGCCGCCCGAGCGACGGTTCGATCGGCAGCACGATGATCATCAATGCGCCACCGACACCAGCCGTCGCGACACCCAGGGCAAAGGCGATGCGCTTCACCCGGATCGGATCGACGCCCATGAGGCGCAGCGCCATCATGTCTTGCGCCACGGCGCGCACGGCGCGGCCGAAGAAGGTTCGGGTAAGATAGGCGCGGATTGCCAGGGTCGCGATCGCTGCTACCACGAAGGCGACGAGCAACCGGAACGGGATCGCGACATCGATCTCCTGGCCGATAATGATGTTCCACGATTCGCCGATATAGGGCGCCTCGACGAGGCGGTGGTCGACGCCGAACTGAATGACGAGGCCGACTTCAATGATAAACAACAGACCGAAAAAGAAGGCCAGGCCGCGCAGTGATTCCGCGCCCGACTTTTCGAAGACGTTGTAGTAAACCTGATAAATCAGCCAGCCGAGAATGAAGAAGAATGGCGTTGATAGGACACCCGCCAGGATCGGGTCGATCCCCAGAGTGGAATTGAGCAAAAAGGCAATAAAGGCACCCAGGACGAGCATCGTCGGATGAGCGATATTCACCACGTCGAGCAGGCCGAACGTGATGGACAACCCGATCGCCAGGGCGGCGTAAAAGCCGCCAAGAAGGATGCCGATCACCAGCGCATTCAGCAGGAGATCAATAAACACAGCCATGGCAGAACTCCACGCCCGGACCGGGCGTCAGAAAGAAAAAGGAGGCGGCGGCACCCGAAGGAGAGTGCCGCCGTCCTAATAGGCGTTATTTGCGCAGTGCGCCGAACGTCTGAAGTTCACCGGTCGAAATATCGGCCGGCAACATGATCTTGCGCGTACCCGGCTTCGCGAACTGCTCCAGGTCATTGTTCTCAATGCCCTGATACTGCACGACAATGGTACGTGAACGATCCCACTCGCCGTTCTTGCCGAACTTCACGTCGCCCACAACCGTGCTGAACTTGGTGTCACGGATGTAGTCGGCGATCGCGTCCTGATCGAGTGAACCGACAGCGTTCACAGCCTGGCCGAGAATATCGACATAGGCATAGGACCAGGGCACCAGATAGTAGCCGAGGGCATCAACCTTCAGGTTGTCCTCCTTCACCTTCGCCTGGTAGCGCTTGATGAGATCGCCCGCACCGGGATACAGATCCATGGTGGGTTCCGGCACGAAGAAGTCATAGTTCGAGATGCCGTTGAGCATCGGGCCGAGGCCCGCCATTAGGCCCGAGAACTGCAGACCGACCATGCCGCCACCGACGGCTTTCGCATCGGTCCCGACTTCGGCAAGTGCGCGCACAAGCCCGGCCGAACCGTTCGGATAGGACGCGATGTAGATCACATCCGGCTTCTTGGCATTTGCCGCACGCAGAATTGGCGTGAAGTCAGCCGTCTTCGGGTTGTAGTTCTGCTCATAGACGATTTCGAGACCCATCTTCTCGGCATTCGTTACAGCACCCTTCTTCAGGTTCTGCGCGAATTCCGCGTCGGCCGCGATCACCGCGATCGTCTTGGGCTTGAGACCTGCGACCGCTTCAAACCAGTACTGGGAGAAGCCGACGGCAGGATCGGGACCTGCGGGCAGGATCTGGAAATACTTCTCGTACTTCCACTTGGAATTGTTGTCCATGCCGAACAGGCCCATGAACACCATTTCGCGTTCGATCGCGATCGGCATCGCCGGCGCGATCAGGTTGGTGCCATAGCCGCTGACGATCAGGTCGACCTTGTCGATATCGATGAGCTTGGAATAGATACCAGGCACATTCTTCGGGTTGGTCTGATCGTCATAAAAGACGAGTTCGACCTGTCGGCCCAGAAGGCCACCCTTCTTGTTGATATCTTCGGCCCAGATCTGCATCGCCAAAAGCGACTGCTGGCCGCCACCGGCAAGTGCACCGGTCAGCGCCATGCTGAAACCGATCTTGATCGGGTCTTTGTCTTGCGCCTGCGCGGTTGTCGAGATCGACCCCGACAGAACAACGGACGCCGCGAACAGGCCGACAAGCAGCCATACGCGCACTCTGTTTGCGAGAATTCGGGTCATGTGCACCCTCCCTAGGTGTTCACGTTTCACACGGATTCACGAAACCGTGAATCCTGGTAAGAACACATCGAGGTTCGGACCCGCTCTATTCAGACACTTTTGCCGGCCTGATTTGAATTGTCAGATTTTGACGAATTCGCCCGGGGGTCGTTTCCTCTCGATGACTCACTTTTCCGTGAGTTCGAATGATTCATAACAGCACGATCAACAGATGCACAAGTGTGTTTTGACGACCGTTTGCGGGTCATGTGACCCGGCGGCACCAATCGGCTACCGAATTGAAAATCTTGCCTGACGCAGTCCTGCCGCATAGCTTGGCCGCCAATCAAATCAGCGACAGAAAAAAGCCGGGGGAAAGCATGGCCGAATATGATCTGAACGGACGCGTGGTAATCGTGACCGGAGCCGGCCGCGGCCTGGGCAAGGCGATGACCGAGGCCCTGACAGAAGCCGGCGCCAACGTCGTCGCTGCGGCACACATCGACGATGATTTTCCAACGCTCACCGAGGCGTGTGCCAGCAACCCCGGCAAACTGCATTGCGTCACGGCAGATATCCGCAAATCCGAAGATTGCGACCGTATTGTCGCGGAAGGTCTGGACGCGTTTGGGGCCATCCACGGGTTGGTCAACAACGCCGGCCTGACCTTCACCTACATCTGGCCCGACGGACACAAGCGCCCAGAGTGGAAAGCGACGGGCGAAATGCCGAAATTCTACGAGGCCAGCGACGAGATCATCCAGAACGTGATGGACGCAAATTTTGTTGGCGGCGACAAGCTCGCCCGTCGCGTCGCCCCCTTGATGATCGAGCAGGGTTGGGGCCGGATCATCAATGTCACCACGATGTATCGGACCATGACCAAACAGGGCTCCTCACCCTACGGACCCTCCAAGGCCGCGCTCGAATGCGCGACCGAGATCTGGCACAAGGATCTCGAAGGGACCGGCGTTACCGTGAACATACTCAACCCGGGCGCCGGTGCGGCCACACCGGGTATGTCGGACGAAATGAAGGAACGCGACAAGGTCCTCGACAAACCGGTGCTGATCGAAGCCGATCTGATGAGGGCGCCGATTGTCTGGCTGATGTCAGAGGCAACCAACAGCATCAGCGGCATGCGCTATGACGCCAAGCCCTGGGATCCGAATAGTCCTGCCGCCGACGAAGCCGAACGCATCGGCGCGCAAGCCGGTGTCCTCCTCTATTCGATGCCCGACTACTAGACCGGACGGACTATCAGTTCATGAATGAACGCGCCGCCTATGTCGGCCCGACGATCCTGCTCACCCTGATTCAGGCGATGATCTCCTGGGCGGTGTTCGCACCGCCCGTGCTCGCCAAGCAGGCATTGCCGGAGATGGGTCTCGACCCGGCGTGGATCGGATTGCAGCCGACGATCCTGTTCACCGCCGCGATGTTCAGCGGGATGATGTCGGCAGGATTGGTTGCCCGTTTCAACCCCATGCGCGCATCGCAGGTGATGGTGCTGCTTTGTGCCGTTGGCAGCGTCAGCATTGCGTCCGGTAATCTTTTCCTCGTCGCGCTTGGCAGCGCACTCATCGGCGCGGCACTCGGGCCTGCAACCCCAGCGAGTTCGCACATTCTCTCACGTGCGACCCCGCGGCACCTCCAGCCGTTCGTTTTTTCAATCAAGCAGACCGGTGTGCCGCTCGGCGGTGCGCTGGCCGGCTTCGTCGGTCCACCCCTCACTCTCCTCTGGGACTGGCAATCTGCCTTGCTGGTCGTCGCGGCCGCGTGCCTCGCGACGGCCGTGATCACGGAGATCTGGTCGCGCGGCTATGCGCAATACGCCGACACATCGATCCGGGTGAAACTGGAATTGATTGGCCCGGTCCGCCTCGTGCTGGCAAGTCCCGTCCTGCGCTGGCTGCTCGCCGGATGCGTTCCCCTGGTCATCGCGCAATACGCGCTCACGACTTTCATCGTGTTGTATCTGCAGGAAGACATCGGCCTGTCCGTCGTGACCGCCGGCGCGATCCTGGCGGTGGCCCAGGCGAGCGGTGGCACAGGACGTATCGTCTTCGGCGCCGTCGCGTCACGGTATCTGAGCCCATCGACCACGCTCCTGTTTCTCGCACTGCTCGGCTCACTGGCGGCCTTCCTGACAGCGTCCATCACCGCATCCTGGCCGCTCACGCTTATCTATGCCGTGGGCGTCATCTTCGGTGCCGGTGCGGCCGGCTGGAACGGGGTTTATCTGGCCGAAGCCGCACGCCGTGCACCCGGTGGCGAGGTCAGCCGAACCACCGGGGCGGTCGGCTTCATCATTTTCGGTGCAATCGTGATCGGCCCGGCCGTCTTCGGTGCGGTCGTCGCGACGGTCTCGTTCAAGGTTGCCTATATCGGGATTGGATTCCTCGTCCTGACGAGCGTCTTCTCGTTCCTGCGGGCGACGAGGTATATCCGCCAGAACGACACCCGCCCCTAGCCGGTCAACCAGGCGGTTCGTTGTCTGACTCCAGCGCCTCGAAGATGATCGCCAATTCCTTGTCCAGCAGCCCCATCTCCGCGACCTTGTCGTAATAGTCCCGGGTGATCGTCGAGACCGGCGCCGGCACCCCGAGCGCCGCCGCGTGTTCAACGATGTAGTGCGTGTCCTTAAGCACCAAACGCGCCGGCGCCGGCGGCGGATCCCATTTGCGTTCAGCCATCAGGGGACCGCGCAGTTCAAACTGGGTCGAGGTCGCAACGCTCGGTTTCACGACATCGATGATCTGCTGCGGATCGAGCCCCGACGCGATCCCCATGTTCAACGCCTCCGCCGTGACGAGCACATGATTGGTCACCAGCGCGTTGAGCACGAATTTGAGTTTCATGCCATGGCCGAATGGGCCCACATAGGGGCATTTGGGGGCCAGCACCTCAAACATCGGCTGCACGGACTCGCATGCTGCCGGGTCCCCACTCAGCATGATCACGGCGCGGCCGGTTTCCATCGCCTGGGGGGTGCCGCTGATCGGGGTATCGAGGGCGATAGCCCCCTTCTTTTCCAGTGCGTCGCGAACACGCTCCTTAAGCGCTACGGCGAACGTACCCATGTCGGCGACGATCAGCCCTGCCCGGCCACCCGCCACAAGTCCCGTTTCGCCGAATACCGCCTCTTCGACCGCGGCCTCGCTGGCCAGCGCCATAATGACGATGTCGGAGTGTGCCGCGAGGGTTCGGGCGTCAGGAAACAACGCGCCGCCGGCGTCCGGCAACCAGGCGGCACTGCGCCGGTCCAGTCCTGACACCTCAAATCCCCTGGCCAGCAGCAGGCGGGCCGCCATGCCGCCGATTTCGCCAAGACCAAGAATGCCGATGCGCTGACGCATATCGTGCGGACGACGCCTTAGACAGCGCGGTCCCGCCCCTCCCAGAATTTCTCGCGCATATCCTTCTTGCGCACCTTGCCGACGGGTGACCGTGGCAGCTCATCCCAGAACTCGACCGTCTTCGGTGCCTTCACACTGCCCAACTCTTCCTTACACAGCGCGATGATCTCGTCCTCGTCCACCTTCTGTCCCGGCTTGAGCTCGACAATGGCCTTCACTGCCTCGCCCCATTTGTCATCGGGCACGCCGATCACCGCACAATCCTGAACGGCGGCGTGGCCCCACACGATCTGCTCGATCTCGGAAGGGTAGATGTTGAACCCGCCGGAGATGATCATGTCCTTCTTTCGGTCGACGATATAGATGTACCCGTCCTCGTCCTTCAGGCCGATATCACCGGTGCGGTGCCAGCCATTGGAGGTCGAGACTTCGTCCGTCGCGTCCTTGTTCTTGTAATAGCCGGCCATGACCAGCGAACCGCGCACGACGATCTCGCCGCGCTCGTTCGGTGACAGGATATTCTCGTCATCGTCCATGATTTCCACGGGCGTCAGCAGACAGGGTTGACCGCAGCTGGCCAGGCGATGTGCCTTGTTGGTCGTGAGTGCTTCCGTGTGCGCCTCGGGTGGCAGGTAGGTGCAGATCATGGGCGCTTCGGCCTGACCGTAACACTGCGCCATCACCGGCCCAAACACGTCGATCGCCTCTTTCAGCTTGTCCACCGACATGGGCGCTGCGGCATAGACGAAATATTCCAGCGAGGAATAGTCGTAATTGCGCACGTCCGGGTGCGCCAGCATTACGTATATCGCAGTCGGCGGCAGGAACAGGTTGGTGACGCCGTGCTTCTCGATATTCTCCATGAGCTGCGGCAGTTGCACCCCGTTCATGATGATGTTCGTCGCCCCATAAGCCATGAGCGACAGCGCGACGACGCCCGCGGCGTGGGTCATGGGTGCGGCACACAGATGTACCGGCGGCTTCTTCGGCGGCATATGCGCGACCATCGCCGCGACCATCGTCTCGAACAGATTGTTCGTCCACACGATGCCCTTGGGCCGGCCCGTCGTACCCCCGGACGGGAAGATCCCGCAGATGTCATCGGGGTCATCGGGAAAGTCCGGGGCGTCACCTTCATACCCCGAAACAAATGCCGCGAAGGACGGCGCGTCAGCACCTTCCCGGTCCAGGCATACATAGTTCCTGATGCCGGGACACGCCTCGCGAATGACCTTGATATTGTCTTCGAAGTCACTGTGATAGAAAAGAAATTCGGTGTCGTTGTTGTTCAGGATATAGGCGTTCTCAGCGACCGCATTGCGGGCGTTGATCGGCACCCAGGCGCCGCCGGCGCGGTAGATACCGATCAGCGCATCGAACGCGCCGGGCGCGTTGGGGCTGTAGATCGCCGCGTGTTTGCGGTAGCCGAAGCCCGCCGCAAGCATGGCCAATGCGGTCCTGTGGGAAAGGTAGCGCGCATCACGATAGGTCGTGATCGCGCCGTCTTCCGCGATCATGAAGGCGCGGTCCGGGTGGAGCAAAGCCCCACGGTCGAAAAAGTCGATCACGCGCATCGCGTCTCCCCACCCGGTATTCTTGGTTCCGTTTAGGGAACCAGCATGCTGATGCCCGTCAGTTTGCGGGATTCCACATCCTTGTGGAGCTTCGCGGCATCCTTGAGCGGATAGCGCTGCTTGATTTTGACCTTCACCTTGCCGGACCGGATCATCTGGAACACGCGCTTGGAACTATGCAACAGATCCTCGCGGCCGGCGGTGTAGTTGAAGAGCGACGCCCGGGTTAGCCGCCACGCGCGCGCCATGTAGCGGAATTCATTGAGATCGACGGCGGGCACCGGGCCCGACGCGCCGCCGAAGCTGGCGAGCAGACCGCGATCCTTCAGACAGGCCAGCGACGTCTCGTAGGTGTCCTTGCCGACGGGATCGAACACGACGTCCACGCCCTGCCCCTTGGTGATCTTGGCGACCTCCTTGGCGACGTCCTTCTTCGAGGTGTCGATGGCATGCTTGGCGCCGGCGCGGGTGATCTCCTTGCACTTCGCAGCCGAAGACGCCGTGCCGATAACAGTCGCACCGCGCGCCTTGGCCCACTGGCACAGCAGCAGGCCAACACCGCCAGAAGCAGAATGCATCAGAACCGTATCGCCCTTTCGCACCTCACCGACACGCTCGACGAGCATCTCGGTCGTCATGCCCTTGAGATGGGTCGCGGCGGCGATTTCGTCGGTGATGTCGCGCGGAATCGGCACGCAGATCGCGGCCGGAACATTCTGCGCCTCCGAATAGGTGCCGACGGCGCCGATATAGACCACGCGCTGGCCAACCTTCAGGTCGGTGACCCCGCGGCCGACGGCCTCGATGACGCCTGCCGCCTCGGACCCGATCCCGGTCGGCAGTTCGAGCGGGTAGCGACCCGTGCGGTGGTTGATGTCGATGAAGTTGAACCCGACGGCAGTGTGCCGGACGGTGACTTCGCCCTTCTTCGGCTTCGGCAGGTCGATCGTCTTCCACTTCATGACCGACGGGCCACCGGTCTTGGCGACCTGGATTGATTTGATTTCCATTAGAATTTTCCTTCTTTGTTGAATGCCGGCCACCTCAGGCAGAGGTGCGCCCGGCGTCGATTTTCAGCTCTGCGCCGGTCATGTGCGGCGCTTCGTCGGAAAGGGCGAACGCGACCAGGGCGGCAATCTCCTCAGGCTCGACGACTTCTCCCATGGGAGCAAGCTTCAGGCCCGCCTCCATGAACCCCGGCACATTGACGACCGGCGGCGTGCGCGACATGCCCGGCACGATCGTGTTGACCCGGATTTTCAGCGGCGCCAGTTCGATCGCCAGCGCGCGCATCATCATGTGTACGCCCGCCTTGCTCGATGCATAGGGAAGGATACCGGGGCCCGGCCGCACCGCCGTGGACGACCCGGTCGCCAGCAGAGATCCGCCCTCACCCTGCGCGATAAGTACCTTCGCCGCCGCCTGCAGGGTAAGGAACACACCCGTCATATTGACGTCCAGAAGGCGGTTCCAGTCAGCGAGGTCCAGGTCCTGGAAACCGGTGCGGCCCACGAAGGCGCCCGCGTTGGCGATCGCCGCGTCAAGCCGGCCGAACTTCGCAACCGCGCCGTCGATCAAGGCCGAGACCTGGTCGGGATCGGTGACATCGGCCGGAATGGCGATTCCGTCCCCCTCGAGATCCGACATGGACGCCACGGTTTCCTCCAGCCCCGGCATTTTCATGCCGCTCACAGCGACCAGCGCGCCTTCGCTGGCGGCGCGCAGGGCCATTGCGCGCCCGAGACCGGACCCCGCCCCGGTAATTGCCACAACTTTTCCGGTCAGCCGACCCGGCATATCTTCACCATGGAATATTCGCTAGCGTCGCATCCCGAACACGGACACGACGCCTTGACCGGACTGTATTACATCGTGAGCAAGTGCGCGACAGCTTGACGCGCACCGATCAGCAGCCGCTATAAAAAAGTAAGCGACGGAGCAAAACGAGCAATGGCTGACCACAAAGAGTCCAAACTCGACCCCGACCTCCTGGTCACGACCGAATGGCTGGAAGCCCATCTCGACGATCCGGACCTGCGGGTGTTCGATACCACCACTGTGCTGGTGCCGGATCCGGAACTTGAGTATCGGGTCGAGGGGGATCGAGAAGGATGGGCAGCCGGCCATATTCCCGGCGCCGGTTATATCAACTGCCAGGACGATATGTCGGTCACCCCACATGCGTTCCGCTTCATGCTGCCCGCGCCCGAAGATTTCGCCGCACGCATCGGCGCCCTGGGCATCGGCGACGACACCCGCCTGATCCTGTACAGCCGCACCCAGCCGTTTTGGGCGACCCGCGCCTGGTGGGCGCTCTACGCCATGGGGTTCGACGGCGGCATGGTCCTCGATGGCGGTTACGCCAAATGGACGGCGGAGGGCCGCGCGATCTCCACGGGCGAAGAAACGCACACCCCTGCATCGTTCACGGCCCGGCCGCGCCGGGAGGTGATCTTCGACAAGGACGATGTCCGCGCCGTCCTCGACAATCCCGACGTTGCGGTGGTCAACGCCCTGTCGGCGGAACAGTTCCACGGCACCGGCGGCCTGGTGTTCGGCCGCCCGGGGCGAATTGCCAACAGCACCAACGCACCCTATGCCGACGTGTGCGACATGGAATCCAATGTCTTCGCTGACGCAGATGCCCTCCGGCGGATGTTCGACGCGGCGGGTGCCACGCCCGACAAGAAGATCGTCAACTATTGCGGCGGCGGTATCTCCGCGACCCTCGCCTTCTTCGCCCAGAAGGCGCTGGGGTACGAAGACGTGGCGCTCTACGACGCGTCGATGCAGGAATGGGGCAAGGACGAGACCCTGCCCATGGAAACCGGATAAGGATTTTACCCCGTCATGTTTTTCGATCCCCGCGAAGCCGGCATGAAGCCGGAACCGTTCAAGCATTCCGTCTACAGCGCCCTGGTGGTGCCCCGCCCGATCGGCTGGATATCGAGCCTAAGCGCCGACGGCGTGGTCAATCTCGCGCCGTTTAGTTTCTTCAACGCACTCTCCGGCGACCCACCTTGCGTGATGTACTGCCCGAACGCCGTCAAACCTGGGACGGGAGAGAAGAAAGATTCCTACCAGAACGTGCAGGATACCGGCGAGTTCGTGTTCAACATGTGCGTGTGGGGCCTGCGCGACCAGATGATCGCGACAGCCGAGCACGCGCCGTCGCGCATCGACGAAATGGCCAAGGCCGGGCTCGAGCCGGCGCCCTGCCATAATGTCAGACCTCCGCGGGTCAAGGCGTCACCGATCGCACTGGAGTGCAAGCATCTCCAGACCATCGACCTGCCGCCCGGGCGCAACTCGCAGTCCCATGTCGTCATGGGCGAGGTGGTTGGCATTCACATCAATGACGACGTCATCACGGATGGCATCGTGGACATTCACAAGATGGAACTGATCGCGCGGCTTAGCTATCTGGACTATGCAAAGATAGAATCGGAAAACATCATCGCCCTGAAGCGCCCCGACAATGTGGTGCATCCGAGCGAGCGAAAGTAACGCGCCAACCCAAGCGCGCGGCGATAAAGCGAAACGGCAGAACATCTCGGGGGAAGAAGCATCATGTTAATTGCAGACGCACAGGTTCATCTCTGGAATTTCCGAGGTGACGGCAACCCATGGCACCGCATGGTGCCCGCCTTTACGGCCGACGAACTGATCGCGGAAATGGACGAGGCCGGGGTCAACCGGGCCATTGTCGTCCCGCCGATGTGGATGGGCAATGACAATTCGCAAGCCTGCGAGGCCGCCGGAAAGTACCCCGATCGTCTCGCGGTGCTCGGGCGTATGGATCTGTTCGACCCGGCGGGTGCCGAGAAACTCCCCGACTGGAAGGATCAGTCCGGGATGCTCGGTCTTCGTTTCACCCTCGGCAAACCCGAGGAACAGGAAGCGCTGAAGTCCGGCGGCCTGGAGTGGCTGTGGGCCGCCGCGGAGGCGAACGATCTTCCGGTGATGTTCATGCTCGCCGGGAGCGCCGCCGAGACCGCGAAAATCGCCGAGGCCCATCCGAATTTGCGCCTGACCGTGGACCATCTGGACCTGCCGGGACGTAAAGTCGATGACGAGGCCTTCGGCGGCCTGCAGACCCTGCTCGACCTGGCCCGATACGAGAATGTTTCCGTGAAGGCCTGCACGATCGGCGCCTATTCCTCGCAAGACTATCCCTGGCCCAACACCAGCGACCCGCTGAAGCGCGTCGTCGATGCGTTCGGGCCGAAACGCGTGTTCTGGGGATCCGATCTCACCCGCCTGCCCTGCACCTATCGCGAGTGCGTCACACACTTCACCGAGGAACTCGACTGGTTGTCGGGCGACGATCTGGAACTGGTGATGGGACGCGCCCTGTGCGACTGGATCGGCTGGGCGTAGTAACCAAAAAGAGGACATGAACGATGGCCCATGACGAAACCGAACTCTCGCCCGAGGACATGCAGAAACGCGTGGCCCGCTTTGCGGACCTAGTGCCCTACAAGGACACGATGAACGACGCCCACGGGATCGCACCCGAGGCGATGCAACTGATGTCGTCGGACAAGGTCTTCCCGGTGATGAGCCCGGAGGGCTGGGCCGGACGCAGCAAGGTCGCGCCGGTCAAGGGTGCACCGGGTCTGACCGTAACCATCGCCGAATGCCCGCCCGGCGACAGCTCGGGCCTGCACAAGCACACGGACACGGTCGAGAACTTCTTTTGCATCGAGGGAGAGTTCGAGATCGTCTGGGGCACTGAGGGGGAGAACTCGATCACTCTTGGACCGCTGGATTTCGTCTCCGTGCCGGCCGGTGTCTATCGGGAGTTCCGCAACAATGGCACCAAGATGGGACACCTCTTCGTCGCCATCCAGACGCCGCCCGAGGAAACCAAGGACACGGTGATCCATGCCGCCGCCGCGGGAGAAGAAGTCGAGCGCCGGTTCGGGCGTGAGACCCGCGATGCGATGGCCGATATCGGCATTCGGTTCGGGGAATAGAACATCTCCCTTTCGTACATCTCTGCGTCGCACATCGCCCCGCACGAAGATTGATCCGTCGCCATGTTCGAAAACTTCATCCCGGTTGACCTGTTCGACACCGGCCTGCTGATCGCCGCCGCGACCGTGTTCGCGGGCGGCCTGATCCGGGGTTTCTCGGGGTTTGGGTCCGCGCTGATTCACGCCCCCATGCTGAGCTGGATTTGGGGGCCGCAGATCGGCGTGCCGGTGACTGCCCTGGTCGAGATCGGTCCCGTCCTGCTTCTCGCACCGACCGCACTCCGCGAATCCCAGCGGCGGACCGTGTGGGCGCTGGGGATCCCCGCCGTGCTCCTGATGCCGCTCGGCGCGCTGATCCTGATTTCGGTCCCCCCCGACGACATGCGCCGGGCCAACGCCGCGATCGTCCTGCTGCTCGCGCTCATCCTCTGGACCGGCTGGCGTTACCGCGGCCCGCGCGGCCTCGGGCCGGAGATCGGCGTCGGCATGCTCGGTGGCACCCTGGCGGGCGCGGCGGGCGTCGCGGGCCCGCCCGCGATCCTCTACATGATGGCGAGCGGTGACGCGCCGGCGCGTATCCGCGCCAACCTGATCGGCTACTTCACCCTGATTCTCGTCGGGCTCACCGCGACCTTCGCGCTGAACGGCCTGATCGATGCGGCGGTGTTGTGGAAAACGGCGGCGATGATCCCGCCCTTCATCCTCGGCACCTGGATCGGCATGAAGCTGTTCCCGCTGGCGAGCGAGCGTCTCTTCCGGAACATCGCGCTGGCGACACTGGCGGCGTCCTCGACCTGGGTGCTGCTCAACTAGAACCGCGCGGCCAAAGACCGCCGGAACGAGGACCATCGGAACGAGGACGCACTGGCCTGCCCGCCCACGCAATGCCAGTATTCCTATGGGAGACATGGTCATGAAACACACACTCTTTGCCGGAATGCTGCTTGTCGCGGCGACCTCGGGTACGCAGGCGGATTCGACATCGACCGCCATGTATTTCCACAGCCATGTCCGCGATGCGCCGACATGCACGGCCACCGCCGCGAACGGCGTTATCTCGTTTCCCGATACGATCAACAGCCCCGCCGCCACCTGCGCCGACACCTTCGCCTGGGCGTCGTTCCTGGAGACGATCCAGGCCAGATTCTGGGATCAATGGGCGAACGACGAGACGATCTGGGTGGTCGACCCGAAGCCGTTATGCACCTCGGACGGCGCGACCGATTGTTGCTTTGTGCGTATCGGTGCGGCGCCACAGGTCGGGCACCGGGACGCGTCGGGCAACGTGCGCGAACCCGACGACGTCGGCGCGCCGGGCAAACACTGCCCCTACATTCCGGGCGACTGGGGCGGTTCCGCAGAGACCAGCTTCGCCGGCGGCAAACCCGGCAACAGCCACAACGCGACCTTCCTGCGCACGCTCGATCCCGCCCGGGTTGCCCGCCAGGGCCAGGTCGAGATCGTGTACAGGAACGACGCCTTCGTCCGCTACACGGCCGAACAGGAACTTTACTCGAAGCCCGGGCTCGTAAAGCTGTTCGCTCGGATCGCCGGCGAGGCCGAACACGCCAAGCCGCACCGTCCGACCGGCCAGGGCGTCGCCTACCCGCCCGCGGCGATGATGTTCAAGGTCGCCTGGATCGACCAGGAGACGATGGTCGCGCTCGGCTATGTCACCGACCATGACAGCGACGCGAAGACCCCGCCGCAGAACCCGGACCTGCCCTACATCACCCAGAAGATCCGGGCCTCGACCGACAACGGCAAGACCTTCCACGAACGGATCTACTATCTCGCCAGCGTCGCCGCCTCGTCCAAGGCCCTGCCCGGCTGGCACTGGTTTGCGTTCGAGCATGCGAACAATCTCGGCCGCTGTGACTTCATTGGCTGCAACGACAGTTTCGGCGCACTGCACGAGGTGACAGTCGACGCACCGCTGCAGCCGGAAAAGGGCGAAACGCTGACCACCACCTTCGAAAGCAACTTCATTGCACCCAACACGAAGGACGACGAGCTGAACGACGACCTTTCACTGTTCGATCTCGGCCAGCGCTATCCGGCGGGCGAGATGACAAAAGCGCTGACGGACCTGTTCACAGGCCTGGGCATCGGCACCGGCGACGCAGCGGTTGATCCGGAGGCGCCGAAGGTCACCGACCCGGCATGGAAGAGCTATCGGCTCAAGGGCACGCAGACCCAGTTCACCAACTTTGACGGCTACCCCACGCTTCTTGGTTCTTCAATCAACGAGGGCGGCTTCGTGAACACCGCATCCTGCATCAGCTGCCATGTTCAGGCGTCGGTGAAAGCCGACGGCAGCCTTGGCGCACCAGGTGTTGGCGCCACGGGCCGGCTCAACAATTTCGGCATCGGCACCCAGGTCAGTGGCCCACCGGAAATCGGTGACTTCTATGATCGCGGCACGACCAACCGGCGCGCGGTCCAGACGGACTTCGTCTGGGGCATCCTGTTCGCCCAGGACCCGAAAAAGAAATAGGACCCCGGCAGAATAGTCATCATGCCCGCACTTGTTGCGGGCATCCACGTCGATATTTCACGTGACACGAACACGTGGATGGCCGGGTTGATGTTTGTCCGCCGAAACGCAATGCGCGAAGGCAGGAGCCCTGCCACTACGAGAAAGATGACCAAAGCCCGGGATTAGAGTCCCGAGGCGGCCATCACGTCCTGCATGCTCTTGCCGGCATCCGCACAGGCCGCCTGATGCTTTTTGGAAATCTCGTCGATCTCCGGCGGGTTCGCAATCTCGCGCCTGAAGTCCTCGCGCGCGGCAATACGCTCATACCAGGCCAGCAGTTTCGGGAACCGATCCGTCGGGAAACCCATGGAGGTAATCCGGAACACGGTGATCCACCACGCGATATCCAGCGCCGAGAACCCGCTGGCCAGCAGCCACTCCTGCCCCTCCAGGCGCTCTTCCAGTTCGCCGAACGCCTTCAGGAACTCACCGGCCGCATTAACGACCTGTTCGTCGGTGATGCCACCGTTCTCGTTCATCTTGCGCCAGAATTCGACCTCGATCGCCTTGCGGCCATCGACCTTGCCACCGACCGTCTCCGCACCTTCGGCCTCGTAGACGTCCACCGCCGCATCGTCTTTTTTCATCATCTCGACGGGCAGGAAATAGCGGAAGGTGAGTGCCCGAACGCACAAATGCAGATCATCCTCACGCTTCATCGAGGCTTCCATGAAGGCCTTCTCATCGGGATCGGTCGGGAACAGCTTCGGGCCGCCGAACGTCGCGTCGACATATTCGATGATGTCGTTGCTCTCGATATGCACGTCCCCGTCATGCACCAGGGTCGGCATCAGGCCGCGCGGATTGATGCCCATAAACCATTCGGTGAAGTTCTCGAAATGGGCGATATCCACATGGTGAGACTCCCATTCCACGCCCTTCGCCGCAAACGCAATCCGGGTTTTCTGGGAACAGGACGAGCCCATGAAATGGAACAGGTGCAGCCCTTTCCAGTCCAGGACCTCTGTCGTCTTGATGTCCGATGTGGCGAGTTTCACCATCGCTGAATTTCCTTCCCTGTGTCGGTGCCCGTTCTTCAGGCGGGCGCGGTTTGGCCCGCGCGGCGTTTCGGTGCGATCATAGCGGCGAACAAACCGGAATCACAGGAGCACCGCCATGGCCGACGAATTGCAGACAACCCGTTTCGCGAGCCTCATCCACCAGCTCGACGACATCCCCGTCCACAAGATGCCGTTCGGCGAGATGAAGGTGCTCGGCGGCGACCAGGTCATGGGCTTCTGGGCCAGGATCGACGGCGGCAGCCACATCCCGGCCCATTCGCACCCGAACGAGCAGATCACCTGGCTGATGAAGGGTCGGTTCGACTACAAGTTCGGCACCGGCGAGGAAGCCACCTGCGAGGCGGGCTCTCTCGTGCTCATCCCCGGTGGGATCGAACATGAGGTCTGGTATCGCGAGGACTGCGAGATCGTCGAGTTTTTCTCACCGCCGCGTACGGACATGTTCCCCGAACTGGTGAACAACCCCTACGGGGTTGAGGACTAGGCCTACCCCAACTCTCTAGACGTCATACGCGGACTTGATCCGCGTATCTCGTCTCCACCCGGAAGGAGATGCCCGGATCAAGTCCGGGCATGACGATGGAGGTGATGTCTCTTGAGACGCCTACCGCTGCCGCGCCTGGACGATAATCCCGACGATGGTCTCTTCGCCGAGCGATTTACACGCCTCGAGGCGTTGCAGGCCCTCGACGAGGATTTTTCGCTTGCCGTCGTCGCGCACCATGATCGGAACCTGCTGCCCCTCCTCCAGGATGCTCTCGGCGATCTCCTGTACCCTGTCGGGATCGACCTCCGTCCGGCGCTTGGTCGGGATGTAGATTTCGTCGATCCTGAAGATCAGGTCTTTCATCGGCGAGGCCCTCTTGATCGCGGGTGGCACTGGCGCCCATGGCTGACGCCGGGCGCATGAAAGCCTAACATTCTTTCCGTCCCTGTAGACGGGGCGAACGATCCACAGACAACACGCAAGGACAGCGCCATGCAGATCCCCACCCGAATCGTCGATATCTCCATGGCCCTCGATGACGAGATCATCGTCGATCCGCCGGCCATGCGCCCGAAGGTTTCCATGATGGAGCATGGCGACAATCTGGACCGGCTGCAGAAGCTCTATCCCGGCCTCGACCCGGCGGAACTGCCGGGCGGGCTGTCGTCCGCCTACGAGACGATCACGCTCGCCACCCATAACGGCACCCATGTGGACGCGCCGTTGCATTATCACCCGGTCGACAAGAACGGCGATCCGATGCCCTCGATCGACGAGATGCCGCTCGACTGGTTCATGCGGCCCGGCGTGAAGTTCGACTTCCGCCATTTCGACGACGGCTACCTGGTGACCGAGGCCGACATCGAGGCCGAGCTGGCGCGCATCGGCCACGACCTGCAGCCGCTGGATATCGTGCTGGTGAACACCTCGGCCGCAGCGGCCTATGGCCGGGACGACTATATCGACCATGGCTGCGGCATGGGCCGCGAGGCCACCTTGTATCTCACCTCACGGGGTGTACGGGTGTGTGGCACCGATGCGTGGACATGGGACGCGCCCTTCAAACACACGGCCGAACGCTGGGCCGAAACGAAGGACGCCTCAATCATCTGGGAGGGCCACTATGCCGGGATCGAGGAGCCTTACTGCCAGATAGAGAAGCTGCAGCATCTCGAAGAGCTGCCCGACAACGGATTCATCGTCGCCTGCTTCCCCACTAAAATTCGTGGCGGCACGGCCGGTTGGACCCGGGCCGTGGCGTTATTCGGGTAAAAAGCGCGCCCATTATACGAGTCGGAAGCCGGCTGCGATCAAGAGCCCTTGATGCGGTCGCGCAAGGTTTCAAGGAACGGAATGTCGCGATACTGATCGGGCTGCACCTTGTCCCAGGCCACACCGGTCGGCTGGGGAAATTCGGTGCGTGTCTCGATCAGCCCGGCCTCGGTCGCGATCCAGTGGAGCGCTGAATCATGGGCCACCATCAACACCCGCGAATCATCAACGACCTGGCTCGAATGCACGGTCGTCGCGATCTCGGTGTCCGGGCTGACCTTCCCCAGTTCACGGAAGATGCCCAGCTCGAGATCGGCGAACCCGCCGCCCTTGCCAGTGCGCCCGCCCGCGCGCGTAACAGCCACGCAACCGACAACCACGAAATCGAGCGGCTCCATGTCTTCAAACTCGACGAGTTCGCCATGGGTCTGGAACCCCTGGCTCGTTGCCGCGAGTTCGAAGCTGACACCCTTGGCTTCGAGCACAGCCGGGTCCAGGCGCACAAACGGCACACCCTCGATCAACTCGGGGATCGGCGCATAGACAATCTTGCCCTCATACAGCGCGCGCAAACGCACGGGGATTTGCGGGGGATCAGGGTTGCACTTCACGATGCGTGCCGCCTGCCAGGCAGGAACTTGCGACAGGTTCAGCGCCGCCAGGTCGGCCCCCGCGAAATTCGGAATACGGCTATGGGACGGGCCGACATTCACACCCGTTTCCACCAGATCATCCCAGACCGCACCGCGCACCTCATCCTTGGTCTCGTTGCGGCCCGCCCAGCGTGCTTTTTCGTTCATCGATCTTTTCCCGTTCATTCGCCACCCGCCATCGCGTGACCGATCGTCCTGCGATCCGTCTCACCGATGGGTGACGTGTATTCAATCGCGCCTTCGAGCATGACGCCCACATGGTCGGCCAGTTCGAGGATTTCATCGAGATCCTCGGAAATCAGAAGCACCGCCGCGCCGCGATTGCGCTGATCGATGATCTGGGCGCGTATCTCGGCCACACTCGCGAAATCGAGGCCGAAGCACGGGTTCGCGACGATCAGGATATCCACGTCGCCCGACAGTTCTCGCGCCAGCACCGCGCGCTGCACGTTGCCGCCTGACAGATTCTCGATCCGCTCGTCCGTCGACGGCGTTTTGACCCGGTAGTCTGCGATCAACCCCCGTGCCTGCCGGCGCATATGGCTCGGTTTGAGCCAGCCAGCGCCCGACGCGATCGGGTTCTTGTCGAACGAGCGAAACGCGATGTTCTCGGCCACGGTCATATTGGGCACGGCGACATTGCGCAGAGGTTCTTCCGACAGGCCGAACACCTTGAAGGCATCCATCTGCTGGCGCATCGGGGAATAGTTTTCGTCATGTACCCGAAGCGCGCCGCCCCCGAGTTCGCGCTGGCCGGACAGCACCTCTACCAGTTCGGATTGCCCGTTTCCCGACACGCCGGCAATTCCCACGATCTCGCCGGCTCGCACCGCAAGGCTGATGTCACGGAGCGCGGACAGGCCTTCATCGTCCTCCGCTGCCACATCGACAAGTTCCAGCACCACGGGTGCGTCCTCGGGGGTGGGCGTGCGCGCCGCGGCCTGGCGCAATTCCGTATCCCCGATCATCATGTGGCTCATATCTTCGACCGTGATATCAGCCACCCGATGGGACCCGACCATCTTGCCGGCGCGCAAAACCGTGACGTCATCGGCATAGGCCGTGACCTCGCGAAATTTGTGGGTGATCATCAGGATCGTGAGTTCACCGGAATCCGTGAGGCCCTTGAGCAAACCGAGAATTTCGTCGGCCTCGTCGGGGGTCAGGACCGATGTCGGCTCGTCGAGAATGAGAAAGCGCTGGTTGAGATAGAGCTGCTTGAGGATTTCCAGCTTCTGCTTTTCACCAGCCGACAGGCCCGAAACCGGCACATCGAGCGGCACCTGAAAGGGCGTGGTCTCGAGAAACGCGGCGAGCGCTGCATGTTCGGCGTTCCAGTTCACGACGGCCGGGACATGGGCGCGGCTTATCACGAGATTCTCTGCCGCCGTCAGCGAGGGCACCAGCGTAAAATGCTGATAGACCATGCCGAGGCCGAGTGCATGGGCGTCGCGCGGGCTCGCGATTTCAACTTCATGATCATCGACCATGATCTGGCCGGACGTCGGCTTGTAGACTCCCATGATGCATTTCACGAGGGTCGACTTGCCGGCGCCATTCTCTCCGAGAAGCGCATGAAAGCTGCCCGGCCGCACCTTGATGGACGCATCGTCGAGGGCCACCAGGGAACCAAACTTCTTCGTCATCACGAAGGTCTCG
The DNA here is from genome assembly GCA_039980135.1 of Alphaproteobacteria bacterium. Lineage (NCBI taxonomy): Bacteria > Pseudomonadati > Pseudomonadota > Alphaproteobacteria > Alphaproteobacteria bacterium. The sequence continues at coordinate 125,796 of JBDXCV010000007.1, read as the reverse complement.
ACCCCGATGCCGCGCGGTTCCCGTTCGATTTCCGCCGTGGATGTCATACCGCCCTCATGCCAGACCGGCGCGGTCAAGCGCGGCCAGATAGTCTGTGCTGTTTGAAACGGCGCCGAAAACGCCGCCCTGCATCTTGATCATGTGGATCGCCGCATCGTGATTGCCGCGATCGGTCGCGCCGCAACAATCTTCCAGCAGCAGGCATTCGAAGCCGCGATCATTCGCGTCACGCATCGTCGTGTGCACACAGACGTCTGTCGTGATCCCCGTCAGCACGATATTGCGAATGCCGCGCGTGTGCAGAATGAGCTCCAGATCGGTGGCGTAGAAGGAGCCTTTCCCCGGCTTGTCGATCACCGCCTCTTCGGGCAGCGGCGCCAGCTCGGGGATGATTTCCCAGCCCGGCTCACCGCGCACAAGCACACGCCCGCACGGGCCGATATCGCCGATCCCGGCACCGATGCGGCGCGAACGCCATTGCTTGTTGGCCGGCAGGTCGGCCAGATCGGGGCGATGGCCCTCGCGGGTATGGAGAATATGAAAACCCGCGCCGCGCATCGCCGACAGCACCCGCGAGATGGGCTCGACCGGCGCGCGCGTGAGCGACAGGTCGTAACCCATGGAATCCACGTAACCGCCGACGCCGCAAAAATCGGTCTGCATGTCGATGATCAGCAATGCGGTATTCGCCGGGCGCAGATCACCGTCGAAGGGCCAGGGATAGGGGTCGGCCGCGACCGGCCCCTCGTTCGAGGCCACCTGTTCGTCGGATTGGCTGCTGGCGCTCATACCGCTACTCCGCCGCCTCATCGACCTTGGCGCCATATACCCGGGTCGGGGCATCGAAACCACAGGACGTGCCGTCGGTCACGGCAACCTCGCCCTCCCAGGGCAATGCATATTCGCCTGCAACAAGATCCTGCATGAAGGTGTAGGGGCAGTCCTGCGCACCGTCTTTCACCGCCACATAGCCGCGATGGCCGAGCTGATAGATGTTGTTCTCCACACCCCATCCCAGCCGCGCTTCGCGCACCAGGTCGGGCCGCACCTCGGCGGTGATGATTTCGTTCGCACGGCCGTTCGTGCCGTGGGCGAGAACCGTGCCGTCGAAGTTGACGATCATCCCCTCGCCCATGGAATCGAAACTGCCGTCGGTGCCGCACATGCACACATTGGCGGTGACCATGAGGTTCTGAAACGCGTTGGCCTGATTGGTAAACCGCCAGCTGTCGCGGATCGGCGCTGTATAGCCCGCCGTGCGGATCATGATCTCCGCGCCCTTGTAGGCGCATTCGCGGGCCATTTCGGGGAACATCCCGTCATGGCAGATGATCAGGGCGAGCTTCACCCCCTTCGGGCCGTCGATCACCGGGATGCCGATATCGCCCGGCTCCCATGGCTCGACAGGCACCCATGGGTGGAGCTTGCGATAGTAGAGTTGCAGCTCGCCATGATTGTCGATCACCAGACCGGAATTGTAGGGATTGCCGCCGGGGTTGCGTTCCATGATCGAGAAGCAGCCCCAGATGTCGTGCTCTGCGCACGCCGCCTTGAACGCCGCAACTTCGGGACCGTCGAGGCTGCACATGATCTCGTCACTGGTGTCCATCGACAGCCCGTGCAGGGCATATTCCGGAAACACGACCAGATCCATGGTCGGCAGGTTGCGCCGCGCCTTGCCCACCATCTCGACGATGACGTCGGTCTGCGCCGCGAGGTCTTCCGGCGTGGCAACCACCGGGAGCTGAAGCTGGACCATGCCGAGGACGACGCCTTCGGCCGATTTGTTCAGTCCACCCAATCCGTTCATCATCGCCTCCGTTACTTGGTGATCGAGAGTTCGGCCGGTGCGCCGCGCAGGGAGCGCTTCGGCGATACGCTGACGATCAGGATACCGAGCGTCAAAATATACGGTGCCGCATTGAAGAAGTGATAGCCCTCACTGATGCCGACCGACTGCAGGGCCGGGCCGAGCGCCCCGGCGGCGCCGAACAGAATGGCCGCGAGGAAACAGGCCAACGGGTTCCAGCGCGCGAAGATGACGAGTGCGACTGCCATCAGCCCTTGTCCGGACGAAAGCCCCTCGGTCCAACTGCCCGGATACGACAGGGACAGGAACGACCCGCCGACTCCGGCGAAAAACCCGCCCACCGTCGTCGCGTATAAACGCACCAGGTCCACGTTGATCCCCAGGGCGACCGCGGCGGGCGTGCTGTCGCCCGTGGTGCGTACGATCAGGCCCCAGCGGGTGTTCTTGAACGCCCACCACATGGCGACCGCCAAGAGGAAGCCGAGAATGAACAGCGGGTTGATCTCCAGAGCCTGCTGGATGGCGGGATTTTCCGACCAGCCGCCGAATTCGATTGACGGCAACCGGGCCGCCTGGGGCTGGATGTAGGCCTTGCCGAAGAAGAACGCCGTCCCGGTGCCGAACAGCATCAACGCAATGCCGATGGCAATGTCGTTGACCTTGGGGAGCTTGCACAAATAGCCGTGAATTGCTCCGAACAGGCTGCCGACGACGCCGGCGGCCAGGACGCCCAGCCAGGGTGAACCGGTGTGCAGCGAGAGCGCATAGCCCGTCATCGCACCGAACACGAGGGTGCCTTCGAGGCCGAGATTGATGCGGCCGGATTTCTCGGTCAGGCATTCACCGAGGCTCACGAAGAGAAAGGGCGTGGACACACGAATGGCGCCGGCGAACATCGCCAGCAGGACCGTCGCCAAGGAGCCGCCGTCACTCATGATGTCGAATCCTCAAGCTGGAATACCCTGAAACGTCCATAGAGGGTTTCCGAGGCCAAGAGGACCACGAAGATCAGTCCCTGCAACACCAGCACCGTGGCATCCGGCAGGTCCATACGCCGCTGGATCAATCCGCCCGACGCCGCAATTCCACCCAGGAATATCGCGATCGGGATGATAACCAGCGGGTTGTGGCGCGCCAGGAAGGAGACAAGAATTCCGGTGAAGCCATAGCCTGCAATCAGCGATGCATTCGCCTTGCCGTGAATGGCCGCCACTTCGAAGAAGCCGGCCAGACCGGCCGCCGCACCCGCGATGACACAAGAGACCAGGATCAGCTTGCCGACCGGCAGTCCCTGCGCCTGCGCGGCGCGCAGATTGCCGCCGGTGATCCGGGCGGCGAACCCGAACGTCGTCCGGTTCATCAGGAAGTACAGGACCACGCACAGGACAATGCCGACGATCAGGCCCCAGTGGACATCCGTGCCGGGAATATTGCCGATCATGTTTTCCTTGCCGATCGGCATGGTGGACGGCTTGTTGGGGTCCGACGGGTCGCGCAGCATGCCCTCGACAAAGAAATTCAGTATCGAGACCGCGATATAGAAAAGCAGCAGGCTCGAAATGGTTTCATTGACCCCGCGATAATGCCGCACGGCACCGACGATCCCCATCCAGATTCCGCCCGCAATGGCGGAGACAATCACCATCGTGCCAATCACCACGAACGGCGGCGCCCAGCCGATTAGGGGGATGGCAACGACCGCCGCCCCGAACCCGCCCATGATAAGCGCTCCCTCGCCGCCGATGACGACCATTCCGAGCCGCGCGGGGATGGCCACACACAGCGCGGTGAGCATGAACGGGGATGCGCGAATAAGCGTGTTCTGCCAAGAGAACGACGTGCCGAAACCGCCACGCCAAAGCAGTTCATAAAACTGGACAGGCGATTTGCCGAGAAAGAGCAGAAATACCGCAAACAGGATGCCGGAGATCAGAATCGCCGCCGCGGGCATCAGGACATACTCGCCCGAACGCTTCAGACGCGAAATCAATTCGCCCTGCATCCCGGATGCGGGCCCGGCCAGTTCCGTCATGATTGTCTCTCGCCCCGAACGGGTGTGGCGTGGGCCGGGCGAACCCGGCCCAGCCAAATCAGGTGACCGATCCGATGACACCTTCGATCAGGAAGTCCGTGCGATCGAGCATGGGGTCGTAATTGTCCAACGTCGCGCCTGCGCCGACGAGCGCCGTGCCATCCTGCTTCTTGATCGGGCCGGCGAAGATCGGCTTGCCGGCCTTGACCTCCGCGCGCGCCGCATCCGCTGCCGCGATAGCCGCGGGGGTCGCACCGGCGCCGTAGGCCGTGTTCTGCACGAAGTCCTGATCAAATCCGGCACCGACGAAATTCGGCAGCGCCTTGCCGGCGGCCAGATCGGCGGCAAAACCGGTGTAAATGGTAGACCATTTATACTCCGCACCGGTGATAAAGCCCTTGGGCGCCAACGGCGCCTGGGACGCGTTATGGCCGCAGGTCTTGACCCCGCGCCCTTCCGCCGTCTCGATCACGACCTTCGGGCTGTCCACATGGCAGGTGATGACGTCGCAATTGGCGTTGACGAGCGCGTTGGTGGCCTCGGCCTCACGCACGGGCAGCGACCACTCGCCGGTGAAAATCACCTGGACGACCACGTCCGGGTTGACCTTGCGGGCGCCAATCAGGAACGAGTTGATGTTGCGCAGCACCGTGCCGATGGGCTTGGCGGCAACAAAACCCAGTTTGTTTGTTTTGGTCACAAGACCCGCCGCGACGCCGTCCACATAGTGGGCCTGGTCGAGGTAGCCGAAATAGGAACCCGCATTCTTCGGGTCGGCGTCGGTCCACAGCGGTGCGGCATGGCGAAACTCGACATCCTTGTGCTTCACCGCGGTATCCAGAACGAAGGGTTTGTAGTAGCCGAACGAGGTAGCGAAAATCATCTTGGCGCCATCGAGATTGATCATCGATTCCATCGATTTGGCCACCGCGATCGTCTCGGGAACGCTCTCTTCCTCGACCACCGTCACGTCGGGAACCTTTTTCAGCACCGCCGCGGCGGCGGCATGGGCCTGGTTCCAGCCAAAATCATCGCGCGGGCCGACATAAACGATGCCCACCGTCAGCCCGGCGGCAGACGCCATTGTCGGCATTCCCAATGCGCTGAGCCCGGCCGCCCCCGCAATCGAAGTTTTGACGAAATCGCGCCGCGATAGTTTGAATTTGGACATGTCATTCCCTTTCTGTGACCGGATCACTGTTTGACCGGACAATCGTTTTGATAGCCGGAGACGAGTGCCGGCCGCGCACAGTTTAAGGACTCATTAGCAATGCATGTGCCAGAACCGCTTGCGTCCGAATTTCCTCATAACCCTTTGTTTATACGTTATATTTAGTAACTTCATTTTTCATCGACACCATCCTGATGCTGAACCGGATCAAAAGTGCCTAATTAATGTGCAACACAAAGGCGCCGTGATCGATTCATGATCACTTTTTAAGCACCCAGACGCCAGCATATTGTTATCCACCCCGCGTCCAGCCCCGCATTTTCACCAGGGTCGTCTCGCCCTTGGCTAGAATTTCCATGGCTTCCGCCTCATTCGCTTCGCGCGCGATCGATGCTTCTATGGTCGCCGCTGCCATGGCCTTGGGGATAACCACCACCCCGTCCGTGTCGCCGACGACAAGATCGCCAGGCTCGATGATGGCCTCGCCGATGGCGATACGCTCGTTGATCCGGAAATCTCCGTTCAAATCCTTCAGGGTGCCGCGCATGGCGAGCCCTCGGGAAAACACCGGCCAGCCCATCTGCGCCAACTCCGCGCCGTCACGCACGCAACCGTCGATCACGAGCCCACCGAGCCCGCGCGCGCGGGCCGACGTGCACATCACCTCGCCGAAGTAGCCGCCCTCATAATGTCCGCCGACATCGGCAATGATTACGTCACCGGGCTCGGCTTCATCGATGCCGAAATGCAGTGCGAGATTGTCGAGCGGCGGACCCTTTACGGGAAAGGCCGGGCCGCAGATTTTCATGCCGGGTGCGACGGCCTTGATCGCGGACGGCAGGGCGCCGATGCGCCCCGCGGCCTCGTGGATGGTCGAGGACGCGATCTTCGCCGCCTCGGCAAGCAATTCCGGTGTGAGTTCCCCAGGCTGGGCCATGCGTGACTATCCCTATAAATGATATGGTGGGCGGGTAGTGTAGACGCCGAATGCGCGCTGATCATAGAGAGAGACGGTGTGAAAACCATCCGATTGCAAATTCCGATCAAGCGGGCGGGTCACAGACCCGCCCCTGCATCCGGCTGCGACGTGGCTTACGGCTTTTCTGCGTCTGTCCAGTACTCCGTAGGGGCGGGTTTCAAACCCGCCCGGCCTTTACGATGAGCGGCGTTTTGGATGGTTTGCGCGTGATCGAAGGCTCGGCCTTCGTCGCGGCCCCGACCGCGGGCATGACGCTGGCGCAGATGGGGGCGGATGTCATTCGTTTCGATATGATCGGTGGTGGAATCGATTATCGGCGCTGGCCGGTTACCCGCGACGGCAACTCGATCTACTGGGCCGGACTGAACAAGGGCAAACGCTCCCTGGCGGTGGATTTCCGCAAGCCCGAGGGCCAGGAGATACTGACCGCGCTCATCACTCAACCGGGTGAGGATCGTGGCATTCTGCTCACCAACTTCCCGATGCGCGGCTGGCTTTCATACGAAACCCTGAAAACGAAACGCGACGACCTGATCGCACTCAACATCATCGGCAACCCGGACGGTTCCGTCGCGGTCGACTACACGGTCAACGCCGCGGTTGGATTTCCCTTCGTGACCGGGCAGCCTCAAGAAAACGGGGATGGCGAGACCGACCCGGTCAACCATGTGTTCCCCGGCTGGGATGTCTCGACGGGCTATGCCGCCGCGACGGGCCTGCTGGGCGCCGAGCGCCATCGGCGGCGCACCGGCGAGGGCCAGTATGTCTCGTTGTCGCTGGCCGACATGGCCTTCGCCACCGTCGGTAATCTCGGCTACATCGGCGAGGTGCAGATCAACGGCGAGTCACGACCCAATATCGGCAACGACGTCTATGGCAGCTACGGGCGTGACTTCCCCACGTCGGACGGCCGCCGGGTGATGATCATCGCCGTCACGGTGTCCCAGTGGAAGAAGCTGGTCGAGGCCACCGGGACCGGAGACGAGATGGCCGCTCTGGAGGCGGAACTGAATCTGGACTTCACACGTGAAGAGCATCGCTTCGCCGCGCGCGATGCCATCAACGTCCATATTGGTGCCTGGTGTGCCGCCCACGGCCTCGAGGACATCCGCGCTGTGTTCGACACACATAATGTCTGCTGGGGGCCATATCAGACCTTCCGGCAGATGGTGGCCGAGGACCCCCGCGCCTCGACAGAGAACCCGTTATTCCGGGAGATCGAGCAACCCGGGATCGGCCGCTATCTCGCACCGGGTACGCCCAACAATTTCACCGCCGTCCGCCGAGAGGTGCCACGGGCACCCGTGCTGGGTGAGCATACCGACGCGATCCTCGCCGGCGAGCTTGGCCTGTCGGACAACGAGATCGGAAAACTGCATGACGCCGGCGTGGTCGCCGGGCCCCGATGATCAATAGTCCCTCGTCATACCCGGGCTTGACCCGGGTATCTCTTCACCCGCATGAAAACCGTGAACAAGGTGCGGGGATCAAGTCCGCGCATGGCGGACTTTAGGACGATGACGGAAACCACAGAAGAACTGCTCGGCCTGTGCCGGGAATCGCTTGATGATGTGTTCGCCTTTCGCGATGCCGGGCATCGCGCGGCAGCGGCGCTGGCTGCCCCGGGCGGCCCGGTGGAGCCTGCCCTGCTCGAACAGCATCAATACGCCGTCCACGGTTTTGCCTGGATGGCGACCTATGCGGCCGCACTCGAACAATTGCTGGGTTGGGCTGAACGCCTCGACAGCGTCGGGCGGCTGGGCGATCTGGAGCGCCTGATGCTGTCGGCCGGCTTCGGCGCATATCTCAACCAGCTCAAATACGGCATCGCCATGAGCCAGGACGAGTTTGTCCGGCCCGGTGATCTCAGCCTCGACGAGCGCGAATATTTCAACGGCGCCGCCGCCCGCCGGCTGATGGCCGGCGGCAACGCCATTTCCGTGCGCCAGTCGATCGCGGAATGCCTGCGTGATCGCAGCGGTGATTTCGGCGATCGCGACCACGACGAAACCAACACGATGATCGCCGATCAGTTTCATCGGTTTGCCGACGAACGTGTCACTCCCGATGCCCATGGCTGGCATGTGCGTGATGAACTCATTCCGATGGACGTGATTTCGGACATGGCCGAACTGGGTGTCTTCGGCCTGACCATCCCAGAGGCCGATGGCGGGCTGGGCATGGGCAAGGTATCAATGTGCGTCGTCACGGAAGAATTGTCGCGCGGCTATATCGGGGTCGGGTCGCTCGGCACGCGGTCCGAAATCGCGGCCGAACTCATCCGCCTCAACGGCACGCCGGACCAGAAGGCCCACTATCTCGCGCCTATCGCCGCGGGCACCGTCCTGCCGACGGCGGTCTTCACCGAACCCAACCATGGGTCGGATCTGGCACGTATTCGCACGCGCGCGACGCGCGAAGGCGATGTCTACCGGGTGAAGGGGAACAAGATCTGGATCACGCACGCCGCACGGACGGACATGATGACCCTCATGGCGCGGACCGCTCCGGACGATGACGGCTATCGGGGCCTCAGCATGTTCCTTGCGGACAAGCCGCGCGGCACGGAAGACAACCCCTTCCCCGCTGACGGCATGACCGGTTCTGAGATTCGTGTGCTCGGCTATCGCGGCATGAAGGAATATGAACTCGGCTTCGACGGGTTCGAGGTCACCGCCCACGGACTGCTCGGCGGCCGAGAAGGCGATGGTTTCAAGCAACTCATGACCTGCTTCGAGACGGCGCGCATCCAGACGGCGGCGCGCGCCAACGGGGTAGCGCAGAATGCCCTCGAACTGGGTTTTGGCTATGCCCAGGACCGCGAACAGTTTCGCAAGCCGATCGTGGAGTTTGCGCGCGTCGGCGGCAAACTTGGCTGGATGGCCACGGAAACGATGATGGCCCGCCAACTCACCTATTTTGCTGCCCGGCAAAAGGATTCCGATCAGCGCTGTGACATCGAAGCCGGCATGGCGAAGCTCCTCGGTGCGCGCGTCGCCTGGTCGAATGCGGACAACGCGCTGCAGATCCACGGCGGCAATGGCTATGCCGAGGAATACAACATCAGCCGTGTTTTATGTGATGCCCGAATCTTGAACATCTTCGAGGGCGCGGCCGAAATTCAGGCTGGTATTATTGCGCGCGGCCTCCTCGGGCGCCCGAACCGCCCCGCCTGACCCCCTGATTTTCCATAATATTTCAGCGATTTAGCCGAGAATTTTAGATCAATACTCTACTTATACGGTTCTATTTACCTATTCATACACGCACTAGTATGCCCCTTATTGCCCCCATACTTTGGACTAAGTACCGGAGACCAAAAGGCTTCTGCCTTGTCAGTGAAACACTAAATGGTCAGTGTTGTTTCATTAACCATATTTTAAGCACCCCCTGGGTGCTCCATCCGAGGAGGCTATTATGAATACACTCACCAACGTTTCGAATTTTCGGTCCCGCGTGGACGACGCACCGGTCTCGCGCAGCGACGCGCCGACCGGGCCGGCACTGCCGGTTGGTCCACTCGCCCCGGAACAAATCAAGGAAATTCTTGAATCCCAGACCTACGAAGAACTGACGATCGAATTCGACATCCACGAGCGAATTCTCTGGTACTTCATGTCGCCCGTGTCACGTCCCAGCGCCACCGTCGGCCTGATGCATGATATCAAGCGCCTGCAGGCTCTCGTGCGGACGATTTTCGATGCCCATAACAACCCGACCGACCCGCCGATTCGTTATATGGCGCTCAGCTCACGGATGCCCGGCATCTTCAATCTGGGTGGCGACCTGGCCCTGTTCGCGCAACTAATCCGCGAACGCGATCGCGACGCGCTGGAGCGCTATTCCCGCCTGTCGATTGATGTCATCCATGCCAATTCGGACAGCCTCGATCTGCCACTGGTCACGGCCTCGGTGGTTCAGGGTGATGCGCTCGGCGGCGGGTTCGAAGCCGCCTTGTCGTCCAACCTGATCATCGCCGAGAAAAGCGCGAAATTCGGACTGCCCGAGGTGCTGTTCAACCTGTTCCCCGGCATGGGTGCCTACACGTTCCTCGCCCGGCGGATCGATCCGGCCAAGGCGGAGCGCATGCTCCTGAGCGGTCAGATTTTCAGCGCCGACGAGTTGCTCGAATCCGGGGTGATTGACGCCGTCGTCGAGGATGGCACCGGCGAACAGGCGCTGTATGACCACATCATCAAGCACGGCCGTCAGTTCGTGTCTCACCGGTCGATCTACAAGGTGCGCGGCATCGTGAACCCGATAACCTATGACGAGATGGCGCAGATTACCGATGTGTGGGTGGATGCGGCAATGTCGATCGGCGAGGACGACCTGAGCCGAATGGAGCGACTTGCCGCTGCGCAGGATCGCCGGTGGGCGAAACAGAGCTAAGCGCAGTTCCGGGCATGCCAGCAACAGGATGCCGGAAGATGGGCGGAGTCTGACTCCGTCCGAACGCGGGTATGTGAAAAGGCGACGTCTGCCACCGCCTCCGGCAGGCGTCGCCGCGACAACGTCGCAAACTATTGAGGTATCAAGTTTTCTAGTGTGACCGGTCCGCGTCGCCAACAGAGGCAACAGCCTCTTCGAGCGCCTCTCGCACCACCTCGAATTCGGTACGCAGAAGTTCGAGCAAATCGCGCCCCCGCCCCTTGAGTTCTTCGGGGCCCAAATCATAGAGATCACGAGTCACCGAGTGCAGCCGGGTCGCACCAACATGGGCCGCGCTGCTGCGAAGCGCATGCGAATGTTCTCGCACGCTGCCCACATGGCCGAGATCGATGGCGTGATCGAGCGACTGGATGATCGCCTGACCATCCATAAGGAAGTCGGCGATAACACCCGCAAAAAACGTGTCGTCTCCCCCCAACGCCCGCAGGCTGGAAATCGCCCGTTGATCTACCGGTGCCTCCGCGACAACCTTCAAATGGGGATGCGCGACGATTTTCGGGCGCACCGAGTCCAGTTCCTCATCATATTCGTCGGTGACTTCTGCGCGCCGGCCATACTTCGCGACCATTGCGTCGAGTATTTCGAGCAGTGTCCGGGCCTCGACCGGTTTCGTGATGACCGCGTCCATGCCTGCCTCCAGACATTCTTCGCGTGTCTCCAGGGTGGCATCCGCGGTCAACGCAATAATCGGAAGATGCTGCTCGTCAATATGGGCAAACCGGTAATGTTTGGTCGCGTCGGGTCCGCTGATACCGGGCATGTTCACGTCCATCAGGACGACATCGAAAATGTTGGTGTCCAGCGCGTCCAGTGCCGCATCGCCATTGTCGACGACGAAAGCGCGATGACCGGCGCGCGTGAGGATCTTGTTGATCACCTTCCGGTTGACGATGTTGTCTTCGACGACGAGCACCGAGAGATCGCGAATAGCACCCTTGCGTTCCAGCAAGCTTCGCTCTTCTTCCGCCGCGGCGTGACCGGCGGAGCCGACGATCGTCTGCGCCAAACGAAGACTGCGGAACAGCATGGATTCATCGACCGGCGTCCGAAGCCGGGCCAGCGGTGCGGGCAATGCGTGGGATCGGGTGACATCCGCGCTCGTCAGATAAATCAGGACAGGCTCGCGGTCTCCGGATTCCGCCCTGATTTTCGTGATCGCGGATTCAGCCTCCGACCAGCCGGCGTCCAGAAGTATGACCGGGCGGCGGGCACCGCGGGAAAGGCCGTTCAACAGTCGCGCCACCGCCTCGTCTGCGGATTCGATGGCGGCGACCTGGACGCCCCAGCGCATCATGGCCATGTCGAGCCCGGAAAACTTCTCGATTTCCGGCGACAGGAGAAAAACCTGGTCGGGATCGAACGACAAAGTGACTTCTTCGACCTCCTCGAGCGGCGCGCGCCGCAATTCCAGGTCAAACCAGAACCGGCTGCCACGTCCGTTCTCGGATTCGACGTGGATCTCGCTGCCCATATGCTCGACCAGTTGGCGCGATATCGTCAGGCCGAGCCCCGTGCCGCCATACCGTCGAGTTATCGAGTTGTCAGCCTGGTTAAAGCTGTCAAAAATCGATGCGATCTGGTCCTGCGCGATGCCGATTCCCGTATCGACCACCTCGAAACGCAGGCGGTGGCTGTCGGCGGTTGTCTCGACCGGGCTGACCCGAAGACCGACGCTTCCGGTTTCCGTGAACTTCACGGCATTCGCCACAAGGTTCACCAGCACTTCCTGGATATGCTCGGGGTCCCCCATCAAATCCGGGGCAATGGCCGGTGCGACGGTGACATCGAGCCGGATGTTCTTGGCGACCGCCTGCGGTCGCATGATGGCCTCGACTCCGGCCACCGCGCCGTAGAGGTCGAATGTCCGGTCTGCGATATCGACACGGCCCGCCTCGATTTTCGAGAAATCCAGAATCTCGTTGACCTGCGACAACAGGCTCCGGGCCGCCGTCCTGACGGTGCGCGCCATATCATATTGTTCGGCATCCAGCGGAGTCTCACGCAGGAGATCACCCGTACCGATAATGGCGTTCAGCGGCGTACGAAGTTCATGGCTCATGGCCGCAAGAAAGCGTGTCTTCGCCCGGTTGGCTTCCTCGGCTGACTCGATCGCCAACCGGAGTTTTGTAATCAGGGTCGAGACATAGGCAGGCAGAACGAGCAGTGCGACCAGAAGACCGATGGAGAGAAGCAGGTTGTCCGACCAGAACGGTGTCGTCGCCACGACGGCGGCAAACCCGATGGCGCTTATCCCGGCCGAGACGAAAAGATAACGTTCGCCATAACGAAAGCCGTTGCCGAAGGTGACCCACAGGTAGATCAGGTACCAGGGCGCCATCACTTGGGGGCTCAGATGGAGCAACGCGGAGAGGATGCTCACATCGGCGACATTCGCCAGGATACGCCGCGGCACAGACGGCGCCGGGCGATGCCATATGGCAATCAGAAACAGCCAGGAAATCACCATGCCTGCCGACATCACGACGCCCGACAATGCAATATTCCCCGTTTCCGGTACGTAAACCTCCAGCGTGTGCAGATAGATGAGGATTATCGCGACCAGCGCGACCCGGAGCAGGATCTGTTCGTGCTCGCTGTCCGGGCGACCGGCAAGGCGCGCACGCGCAGCATCCAGGCCTAATACCGTCGCATGGGCAGCGAGCCAGTTCGGCGCCAGAAGCAGTGCCCCAAACAGCGCATAGGCGCACCATAGCGGGATGCTTGTGTCGATCGACGGCAACGTGAACGCGGCGTAACCACCGGCCGTGACAAATGTCGATATGGCGACCAGCAACGCAGACAGGCGGAATCGGCGCGCGAGGCGGCTGTTCGTTTGAGGGCCGGTATCAGCGGAAACCTGCCCGTCGTCTAGGGAATCATCCGTCATGGGCTCGAAACGCAACCTAATCAGTTTCGTTCTATTCGGCAGCCTGGCCGTCGGCTCTGGATCCCGCAACGCGCGCGGCCGGGAACACCAGTGAGAAACATGTGCCTTCGTCGGGGGTGCTTTCGATCCGTATTTCCCCGCCATGCAATTCGATCATCGATTTGACCAGCGAAAGCCCAAGTCCGGTCCCGCTGGTTGACCGGCTCATCGCGTTTTCGACCTGACCGAAAGGGGTCAGAATTTTCTCGAAGTTTTCCGCCGCGATACCAACCCCGGTATCGCGCACCTGGAGGATCATCTCGCCCGCGTTATTGCGCAGGCTTTGCACGGAGATTGTGCCGCCCTCGGGCGTGAACTTCGCCGCATTCGACAGCAGATTTAGGAGCATCTGGCGGACCATGCGTTCATCGGCCAGCACTTCGGACAAACCCGGATCGCAGGCAACATCCAGAGTCAGCCCTGCCTGCGTCGTACGGTCACGCACCATTCGCGCAACGGAATCGATGACACGATTGAGATCGACACCACGTTCGACGAGTTGCCACACACCCGTCTCAAGCCGGGAAACATCGAGAATATCATTCAGGATCGCGAGCAGATGCTTGCCGCTCTCATGAATATTGTTGGCATACTCACGATATCGCTCGTCATTCAGCGGGCCGTAGCTTTCCTCGGCCATGACCTGCGCGAATCCCATGATGTGATTCAGCGGCGTACGTAATTCGTGGCTCAAGTTCGCCAGAAACTCGGTCTTGTTTCGGTTCGCCGCTTCCGCCTGGTCCTTGGCTTCGCGCAATACTTCCGCGGCCTTCCGATGCGCAGAGACTTCCGTCGTGACGTTCAGGACCTCGATTTCGCCGGTAGAACTGACGAACGGAAGCTTAACCGTCTGCAGCCATTGACGCTCGCCGAACACATCCGCTGTACACACCTCCGGCAAATGCTCCGGCTTTCCGGAACGCAACACATCGATGCTCGCGCGGCGGTCATCCTCGACCTGATCGCCATTCTCCACGAAGTCCGAGAGGGTCTTGCCCACCATTTCGTCCGGTGTCGTGTGGAAAGCCCGCGCAAATGCAAGGTTGGCGAGAGTGATCTGGTGGTTCTCGTCGGTTGCGTAGATCCAATCCGGAATATTGTCGATGACGACGCTCAGATGATTGCGCTGGCGCTGGGCGACCCGCTCGACCTCCTTGCGGTCGGTGATGTCGATCGCCACCGTAACCACACCCTGGATGTCATCATCCGCGCCGCGCAGCGCAGACTTTACCGTCAGATAGGTGCCGCTCGTTCCGTTGGGTGCGGTGAGCTCTTCCTCGAAGGTCAGAACTTCGTCCGTCCCGCTGTAAAGACGCTTGTCCAGCATCATGTGCCGCTTGAAATCAGCCGCAATGAGACCGTCCGCGCGATCCATCCCGACCGCTTCGGCCGAGGAAATGCCGAGCCGGTTCGCAGCACTCGAATTTGCGAACAGAACCTTCCCGTCTTCATCCGTCGCGCATACGAGCGCCGGCACCCCGTCAATGACCTGGCGCAGCAGCTCGCGTGATTCACGCAGCTGCTCTTCGTGGACCAAATTGTCGTTTGCCAATCGCCGCTCCAGCGAACGGGTCCGGCGGTGAATGATCTTCTGCTGATTGCGCATGCGCAGCAGGTTTCGCACGCGCGCCTTGAACTCCTGATGATCGACCGGGCTGATCAGGAAATCCGTTGCACCGGCATCAAGCGCGCGATATCGGAACGAACGATCCTCATAGATCGTCACCACGATCACCGGAACGTCATAGCAAAGCGGCTGCGCCCGGAACTGGCGGGTAAACTCCGCGCCGTCCATGCCGGGCATCTTATAGTCTGTCACAACCAGGTCAGGGGTGTTCTCGGTCGCCCACGCGATCGCATCGCGCGGATCGGCGAATGTGTGCACAACGGCGTCCTCGTCCGCCTGACTCGCCAAACGGCTGAGCACATGGCGGTTAGTCACCCGGTCGTCGATCACCAAAACAGTAGACATAGGTATATTTTACAATGTTTTAGGGATAGGCACTAACGTGTTTATGTAACTAATATTTACAACCTAAACACGAATTTAACGAAGACTTTCAAAACTGACGTTACCCCACGGCAGGCATGGTATTTCCAGCCTGCCGGGAAAGTTTCACACGCGAAACATTAACATTTTGCTAACCATCGTAAACACGAGATTAGCAACCGCCGGTGGGCCTGAAGGAAACAGACCATGAGTGAATCCGAGATTCTCGTTTTGGACTCCGCAACCAAGTTCGGCCCCGATTCGCCCGGAAAAATCGCCATCGCCGCGTCCCATGGCGCGATCTATGCCGGATATCTCGGCGCGCGTGCGGGCTTGCGAGGCATCATCCTGCACGATGCCGGAATCGGCCGTGACGGCGCGGGTATCAATTCCCTGCCCTATCTTGATGCGTTTGGGGTCGCCGCCGCGACCGTCGATCACCACAGCGCCAGAATAGGCGACGGTGCGTCGATGGCCAAAACCGGTCGCATCAGCCATGTGAACGAAACCGCGCGGGCCGCCGGTTGCACCATCGGCCAGACGGCCATGGCATGCGCCCGCGCGATGCACGCTGCACCCGGATGCACCGGCAAGCCACCGCCCCTCGATGAAGCACGTTTCCTCATTCGTGACACCGACGGCCTGCCGCGCATTATTGGGTGCGATTCCGTATCCCTCGTCGGTCCGGACGATGCCGGCGATATCGTCATCACAGCCTCCCATGGCGCGCTGCTGAAGGGGGCACCTAGCTGGGGCAACCGGCCGGACGTGTTGGCGGCCGTATTCAATGACGCCGGATCGGCATTGCCGACCCGGCTGCCCGATCTGGACTTGAGAGGGATTGCGGGTGCGACCGTCTCTGCCGAAAGCGCACGGATCGGCGATGCCAGGTCGACCCACGAGGACGGCATCATTTCCCACGTAAACGACACCGCACGGAAATCCGGCGCCGTCCCTGGCATGACCTGCCTGGATTTCGTGCAACTGATGACCGCCGCAAAGCGCTAGGCGAGCATCTCCTTGACCCGGCCTGCAATCCGCTCTGCCTTGATTTTGTAGGCTTCTTCCAGGGGGATCGAGAACGGGATCGGAATGCGCTCTCCGCCGAGACGCGCGACCGGCACACCGAGCGTTTCGGCCACCTCGGCCGCCACCTCGCCGCCGAATCCGCCGACCCGCACGGCCTCGTGCACCACAAGCAATCTCCCGGTCCGGGCGGCCGAAGCCATGACCGTTTCACGATCCCAGGGGTAGAGCGTACGCAGATCGATGACCTCTGCCGACATCCCGTCCGCTGCCAGCAAATCGGCAGCCTCCGCTGCGACGCCAACCTGGGCGGCCCAACTCACAATGGTGATATCGCTCCCCGCGCGCACGGTCGCCGCGACACCGAGGGGAACCGGCTCCTGGTCGTTTTCATCGACCTCACCGAGCATGCCCCAGAGCCCCTTATGTTCCATATAGACCACAGGATCATCACAGCGGATCGACGCCTTCAGGAGTCCGCGATTGTCCGCCGGTGTCGCCGGGGTCACCACCACAAGGCCCGGCGTATGGGCATACCAGGCCTCCGGCGACTGAGAATGCTGGGCCGCAATGCCACCGCGAATTCCGATCGGCATGCGCGCGACCATGGGTACGCGCGCCTGACCGCCGAACATGTAGCGCGCCTTTGCGCCCTGATTGACCAGCTCGGAGACCGAACACATGGCGAAGTCCGAAAAACGCATCTCGGCGACCGGCCGTGTGCCCGCCAGGGCGGCACCGACCGCCGCCCCCATGATGGTATTCTCCGATATCGGGGTATCGACAATCCGATTCGGGCCGAACTCGGCCTGTAGATCGCTATACTGCCCTGCCATCCCGCCCTCATAGCCGAGATCCTCGCCAAGTGCCCAGACCTTGGGGTCGCGCGCCATTTCTTCCTGAAGACCGAGCCGGGCGGCCTGCGCGTAGGTCATTTCGGTCATCGGCCTTCTCCCGGAAACGCCGGCGCGCCAACATCCTGCACATCGGTGAAGGCAAGACTCCCGTCGGGCCACGGCGCGTTCATTGCCTCGTCCACATACCCGGCGATCTCGCCATCGACCTGCGCCTTCAGGGCCGCGATCTCGTCGGCGCCGACGCCGTTCTCCAGCAACCAAGATTCGGTACGGGCCATCGGCTCGCGCCCCAGCGCGGCTTCGAGTTCTTCGGGGTCCCGGTAGCCGGCGGGGTCATGGGCAAAATGTCCGCGCAGGCGATAGGTCATCGCCTGGATCAGCTGCGGCCCGCTGCCATTACGAATTTCAGCCACCATGCGGGCGGCGGTGCTGTCGACCTCGAACAGATCGTTGCCATCGATGGTGGTGGCCGGGATGCCAAAGCTCTCGGCCCGCTTGGCGATCCCCTCTCCCGCGGTGACCAGACGTGTGGTCGTCGACGCGGCGATCTGGTTGTTCTCGCACATGAACAGAACCGGTAGCTCATAGACCTTGGCCCAGTTCAGGGCCTCCATGAAGGGTCCGCGATTGATGCCGCCGTCGCCGATGAAGTTCACGACGATACGGTCCTGATTGAGGAGCCGGATGGCCTGGGCCGCGCCGACCGAGATTGTGCACCCGTCGGCGATCACACCGTTGGCGCCGAGCATGCCTACCGAGAAATCGGCGATGTGCATCGATCCGCCTTTGCCGTCGCTGGTGCCGCCCACGCGCCCGAACAGTTCGAGCATCATCGCGCGCGGGTCCGCGCCCTTCGCGATGGAGTGCCCGTGGCCACGATGATTGCTGGTCAGATAGTCGTCATCGCGCAAGTTCGCGCAGACACCGACCGCAATGGATTCCTCGCCGATATACTGATGCACCGAGCCGCGCACATGGCCGGCGTGAAATGCCTCTCCGGCCGCCTCTTCGAAGGCGCGGATCAGCAGCATCTTGCGGAACATCTCGACGACGCGCGCCGGTTCATTGGCCAGATTGCTGGACACAGGCATTCCCCCTCGACCCTATGACGGTGCGCGTTTGCCGGCACCCGTTTTGAGAAGTATTACCCGCCGTCCCCGTTCGGTAAAGCGTGGTCCTGCCTTTGTCCGAAAATGGCGACGCCAAGCAACGTCAGGCGCCGATGGCCTTGTTGACCCTTGGCATCACTTCCGTCGCCATCAGTTCCATCGAGCGTTTGCCGAGCTTGGAGTCCACCCAGTCATGGCCGGCATAGACCAGGGTTCCGAAGTCTCCGACTTCCTCGCGGAACGCCAGGATCTCGTCCACGACCTTGTCGACGGTGCCTGCGATGACGAGAGAATTGACCATGAAATCGTCCGTAATTTCCTCGTCCGGCTGGTCGCGCTCGGTTTTAAAGAGGCCAAGCTTGCCGCCGTTCCTGAGCTTGTTGCCAAGCTGGTAGAAGTAGAACCGGTAGGGCGATTGCGGACCCTTGCCGTATTCTTCTGCAACCTTGTCGTCGTCGGCGACAAAGATCGAGCGTGCCACCCGCCACACGGACGGATCGGCCTCGCGTTCCACATTCGCGCAACCCTCGGCATAATTCGGCCAATGAGTCGCCACCCATTTCGGTTGCAGAAAGTTGGCCGAAACGGGAATCCAGCCGCGTTCGCCGAGTCCGATGATGCCTTTTGAAAAGGGCGCCACGACCGTCCCGAAGATCGGCGGGGTCGGCTTCTGGTACGGTTTCATGATGACGCCCTGACCGAGACGCTCATGATAGTGCTTCACGGTCGAAATCGAGTTGTACTTTCCCTTGATGTCGTAGGGCGGGTCCGTCGTCCATATCTCGATGATCTGGTTGAGCGTCTCGATGAACTTCTCGTTCCGGTCGATATCGAGGGTGCCGAACACTTCGGAATCCGACGGCAGATTGCCCGGGCTGACCCCCAGCATGAACCGGCCCTCGAGCATATGGTCCAGCATCGCCGCCTCGGCGGCCACCGCCGCAGGATGATGGTGGCCGAGATTCACCGTCCCGGTCGCGAGGGTCATATTCTTGATCTCGCGTGCCACCCAGCAAAGGAACATCATCGAATTCGGGACCGGCTCGAAGCTGTCGGTCACATGTTCGCCCATATAGGCTTCCGAGTAACCCAGCTCATCGGCCAGGATGAACGCTTCCCGGTCTTCATTCAGGGTCTCGGTCAACGGGCGGTCAGCCGGGTGAAGCGGCATGGTGAAAAAACCGAGTTCCATGGGTCTGTCCTCAATATCTGATTTCGAACTGTTGTACCGAATTTACGAACTGAGGCGGTGCCATTGTTTGGGTTTGCGCTACGGTCTCATTATTTGAGACAACGTCGCGACATTGACTGTCCGTCACGCATGAAGAACATTGGCATCAAATGCGCACTGGAACCGGGTCGCGGTTCCTGCCCGCGCACCCAAAAAAGCAAGTCTGATACGCCGGGGGATTCATGAGCGGTAAGGCAACCAGCACCGGCACGGGCGATAATGTCACTGTCGAGATGTCCGGTGGCGAAGCCATCGCAAAGATGCTTCAGCTCCACGAGGTCGGGCCGATGTTCGGCATGGCCGGCTTTCAGCTCCTACCCTTCTATGCCGCCATTCGCGAGTTGGGCCTCGCCCATACGCTGATCAATGACGAACGCAGCGGCGCCTTCATGGCCGACGCCTGGTCCCGCGTAACCGGCCAGCCCGGCGTTTGCGATGCGACATTGGGTCCGGGCGCCACCAATCTGCTCACCTCGCTCACGGAGTCTCTCAACGCCGGTATTCCGATCATCGCGATCGCCGGCGACGCGAACCGGACCCACGCCTGGAAGAACATGACCCAGGAGACCCGGCAGGTCGAAATGCTGCGCCCGGCGGTCAAGGAAGTGATCCGCGTGGAAGTCGGCGAACGTATTCCCGAGCATGTGCGCCGCGCCTATGCCGTGGCCACGTCGGGCCGTCCCGGCCCGGTCCTCATCGATGTGCCGGAGGATATCAGCCACAGCATGTTCGAGTTTGCGGCGAGCGAACTCTATGCCGATCCGGCGACCACCCATGCTCCATCGCGGCGTACGCGGCCGGCACGCGCGGATATCGAACGGGCCGTCACGTTACTCGCCGATGCCAAACGTCCGGTTATCCTGGCTGGCGGCGGGGTCCATATCTCCGGGGCGCAGGATGTCCTCACGTCGTTCGCCGAGGAACAGGCCATCCCCGTCGCGCACACGCTTTCTGGCAAGGGCGCGATCGCCTGCACCCATGATTTGTCGCTCGGCCTGTTCGGCCGCTATGACCGAACCGCCAATGGCTTGCTCGATACGGCCGACGCGATCCTCGTGGTCGGCTGCAAGCTGGGCGAAATCGCCACCAAGCGCTACACGATCCCGCGGCCCGGCATTCCGATCATCCATCTGGATATCCTGCCCGAGGAAATCGGCCGCTGGGCCCAGACCGACATCGCCCTGTGCGGCGATGCACGCGAGGGTCTCGCCGATCTTCGCGATGCGCTGGCCGACGGCGCCGAGGCGCGCCGCGATGCGCGCGCCGCCTATCTCGACGAGGCTGGCGCCGGCAAGGCCAAGTGGCGCGCAGAGGTGGACGAACGCCTTACCTCCGAAGAGGTACCCGTCAACATGGCGCGCATGGTCCACGAGCTGAACAATATCCTGCCGGAAGACGCGATCCTCGTCGCCGACGGCGGTTTTGCCGCGCACTGGACCGGGCTTCTGTATGACACCAAGCGCGCCGGGCGTGGCTTCATCGTCGACCGCGGCATGGCCTCGATCGGTTACGGCGTCTCCGGCGGTATCGGCGCCCAACTGGCCGCGCCGGACCGCCCGGTTTTCACGCTCACCGGAGACGGCGGGCTGAACATGACCCTCGGCGATCTGGAGACCGCCGCACGGCTCGGTGTTCCGGTGACAATCCTCGTCGTTAACAACGCCGCATCGGGCTACATCAAGGCGCTGCAGCACGCGATGTTCGGCGGCAAGTATCAGTCGGCCGATTTGTCCGATCTAAACTATGCGGCGATTGCCGAACATCTGGGTTGTCGCGGCATCCGCGTCGAGCACCCCGACCAGCTGGCGGATGCCTTCCGCACCGCGCTGGAGAACCGCGACAAACCGAACGTCATCGACATCGTCGTGACCCGCGACGCCGGCAAGATGTTGCCCGGTGTCGACAACCGTACCGCCCCCATCAAGAAGGGTGACCGCATCGCCTGACGCGTGTGCTGACAAGCGGTGCCATCACGCACCACAAGGATTGGAAAACCGATGAAACTACTCACCTATGATGCCGGATCCGGCGCCCGTGTCGGCCTCGCCACAGAAGACGGCATAATCGACCTAACCACCCGCGCCGGGGTGACATCCCTGCGCGAAGTCATTACCGAAAACCGGGTTTCGGACATGGCGGAATTCTCGGGTGAAACCCCTGATCACGCGCTCGACGGCGTCACCTACTTGCCGGTCATCCCCGACCCGGACCATATCTGGTGTGTCGGCGTGAACTATATGGATCACCTGCAGGAAGCGATCGACGCCGGGTTGCCCCGATCCAAGAGCGAACATCCGATGATCTTCGGCCGCTACGCCGACACGCTTGTCGGGCACAACCAGCCGTTGCTCAAATCGCCGGTCGTCAACAAGCTCGACTATGAGTGCGAGCTGGCCGTGATTATCGGCAAGGCGGGTCGGTATATCAGCAAGGCAGATGCGCTCGACCATGTCGCGGGCTATTCCTGCTTCAACGAGGCCAGCGCTCGCGACTGGCAGTACCACACGGCCCAGGTCGTACCCGGCAAGAATTTTCAGGGCACCGGCGGCTTCGGTCCCTGGATGGTGACCGCCGACGAGATCCCCGATCCGCAGGTCCTCGACATCTCGACGGTCCTCAACGGCGAGACCCTCCAGTCGGCCAACACGAAGGACATGATTTTCGACGTGGTGACGATCATCTCCTACGTCTCGCATATCTCCGAGTTGCAACCGGGCGACGTCATCGCCTCCGGCACACCGTCCGGCGTCGGCCAGTCCCGTGAACCGCAGATCTTCATGCAGATCGGCGACAGCTGCGAAATCCGCATCGAGAAGATCGGCACCCTGGTGAACGGGATCGCTGAAGGATAGATCGATGGGCACTCAGGCATCACGGGCTAGCCCAATGTGGGCGGGTTTGAAACCCGCCCCTACGGGATAAACGCCTACCCATGTAGGGGCGGGTCTGCGACC
The DNA here is from genome assembly GCA_039980135.1 of Alphaproteobacteria bacterium. Classification (NCBI taxonomy): domain Bacteria; kingdom Pseudomonadati; phylum Pseudomonadota; class Alphaproteobacteria; species Alphaproteobacteria bacterium. The sequence continues at coordinate 103,259 of JBDXCV010000007.1, read as the reverse complement.
CGCCCGTCCTAGGTGCGCCCCTGAAACAGCCTGCCGTCGATCAGGGCGAGCCCCAGGGCGATAAAACACATGCCGATTAACTGTTCGATGCTGAGCACCTCGCCCAGCACGAATATGCCGAGGATGAGCGCGCTGACGGGCGCCAGGAAATTGACCAGCATCAGGTTGGTCGCGCCCGCCGTGGCCAGCACCCGATAATAGATCAGGTAAGCAACGCCCGTGGAGCCGAGGGCGAGGCCGGCAACCGCGCCAATGCCTGCCAGGCTGGGCACGTCGAGCGTCCATGGCCGATCGAATATCAGGACGAAGGGCGCCAGCAGCACGATCGCCATGGTCACCTGCCCTGCCGCAACCGAGATTTGCGAAATATCGCGGCGGCCGAAACGCCGGCCGAACACGGCCGCGATGGAGTAGGACACCGCCCCGCCGAGTACGGCCAGTTGCGCGAAAAAATTGGCCCCGATGTCACGCAGAAACTCCGGCCCGATGAGGATAACCGCGCCCGCCAGGCCAGACAGCACCCCGAGCCCCTTCATCCGCGTGAAGGCCTCGTCTTCGGTGAAGAAATGCGCCGTTATCACAGCGAACAACGGCGTCATCGCGATCAGGATCGAGGAGAGCCCGCTGGTGATCTGGACCTGCCCCCACGCGATCAGCGAGAACGGCAAGGCGGAATTGAACACTGCCATGACGGTCAGTACCGACCAGAGGCCAAGCCCTCTGGGAAATGCTGCACCGCGGATGAGTACGATGGTCCACAGAAACAACGATGCGCCGCCAACACGCAGGATCATGATGGTGAAGGGCGGCAGATCGCGTAATGCGATCTCGATCAGGAAAAAGGCGCCCCCCCAGAGCACGGACAGGATCAGAAGCATTCCCCACTCAACCGGCGTCATACGCAAACCGCTGGTCTTTGACATCGTCCCTATCCCGTCACTTGAAATCGGCTCAGCAGCCGTCCATCGATGAGGAGCAGCCCCCCGACAATAAAGCCCATCCCGATCATTTGTTCCAATGTCAGTTGTTCGCCGAGAATGAAAATGCCCAGCAACAGCGCGCTGACCGGGACCAGGAAATTCACAAGCAGAATGTTGATCGCGCCTGCGGTGGCCAGGATACGGAAATAGATCAGGTAGGCCACTGACGTGGACAAGACCGCGAGGCCCAGCACGGCACCCCAGGCTTCGAGGCTCGGGTTCGGCAGCGTCCAGGGCCGGTCAATGATGATGGCGAACGGGAGCAGCAGAAGCGCCGACATGGAAATCTGACCCGTCGCCACGACCAGTGGTGCCACGCCACGCCGCGCGAACAGGCGCCCGTAAATCGCGGACAAGGCGTAAAGCACCGCGGCGCCGATCACGGATAGCTGGGCCAGAAGGTTGGTCCCGATATCTCTCAGGAACCCGGGCCCGATCAATATCACCACACCGGCAAGACCGGTCAGCACACCGGCGACCTTCCCCCGGGTCAGCCCCTCATCTTGAGTCATGAAGTGCGCCGCGATCACCGCATAGAGCGGCGAACTGGCGATCAGGATCGACGCCAGCCCGCTGGGAATATGTACCTGCCCCCAGGCGATCAGGAAAAACGGCAGCGCCGAATTCGCTAACCCCATGAACAACAACGCTAGCCAGATATCACGCCTTCTGGGCACGGCGACACCGCTGGCGAACACGACGACCCAGAGAATCACCGATGCGATGGCGACACGCACCAGGATCACGGTAAGCGGCGGCAATTCCGGCAGCGCTATGGCGTTAAAGAAGAAGGTGGCACCCCAAAAACCGCCCAGAATAATGAGCAAAACCCACTCGAGCGGGGTCATGCGCAGGCTGCTTGTCTTGGCCATAGGTGGGTTGCCCTGTCAGTCCGAAAGCAGTGCGCGCATTTTCGCAACGGCGGTATGCGGTGCCGTGAGAACCGGCCGGCCCCCGACGGGCGTGATCTTCTGTGGCACCAACCCCATGGAGAACTGGCCGAGCAGAAGACTGTCGCAATCGGTCACGGTTTCGGCAGCCGCGACGACGATTTCGTCATGGCCGTCGCGGTTTCCGTCAAGCAACGTCTGGAACGCGCCCTCGGCGACGGTCCCCGCGACGCTGTAGTCGAGCCCGTGCGCCTCGGCATGGCGTTCGATATCACCGGACAAGCAATCGACGGTCCCTTGGGTCGTCGCCAGGATGCCCATGCGCGGGCCATTCGCGAACGCCGCCTCGATCATCCCCTCATAGGAGGTCAGCACCGGCACGTCGATGCCGTCGCGCCCCGCCTCGACCAGACGGCCGAACACCGAACCGCAGAAGATGATGCCATCCACCCGGCAATCCAGGCTGTAGCGGAGAACCGCCGCGATCCGGTCATAGGCCTCAACCGGCATGGGGTCGGGCACCGTCATGTCTGCATTGATGAAGTCGAGATAGAGCGACTGGTCGAGTTGGCAGGCGATTTCTGCCTCGGGCCAGAGTTCGGCAAACGCGGCGCGCACGGTCGGGAACGCCACTTCCGTCGGTGAGACCACGCCGATGCGGAAGGCGGTCATGATTGCCCCATTTTCTGAAGCTTCATCATCCTGTCCAAGTTCGTCATGCCCGGACTTGATCCGGGCATCTCAACCCCCCGGCTATGCATGGCGCAGGAGATACGCGGGTCAAGCCCGCGTATGACGAGAGAGTTTGAGGCAACCGCCCTGTGATTAACATCACGGACTGTTACCCCAGCAGCCGCTTGAGCTTGCGCACCGCCGTGTGGGCCGAGGTCAGCACCGGGCGGTCGGGCAAGTCGGTGAACAGGCTGATCGCGCCGGTCATGGAAAACTGGCCGAGCATCAGGCAGTCGCAGTCGGTCATATTGTCGGCGGCGGCCGCGACCATCTTGTCATGCGTCTCGACATCGCCGGCCAGGATGATCGGTCGCGCCGCGTCCTCGATATGGTCGGTGATCGTGACAGGCTTACCCAGTTCCTTGGAATAGCGGTCGATATCCTCGACCAGGCATTTCAGCGATCCCGGCGCGGTCGTGAGAATCCCCAGCCGTGAGCCCAGTTCGAACGCCTCCTCGATCATCGCCTCGTGAGACGTCAGGCAGGGAATGTCCATGTCCGCGCGCGCCACCTCGACCCAGCGGCCGAAGACCGAGCCGGTAAACAGCAACCCGTCGGCATGGCAGTCGGCGGCGTAGTGCAACAGCTTCGAGACCCGCTCGCCGGTCTCTTCGGTCTGGGGCCTGCCGCCGGCGAAATCCAGATAGAGAGACTCATCGAGCACATGGAAAAGCTCGGCCTCGGGCCACAGTTCAGCGAACGCCTCGCCGATGGCCTCCATGGCGTTGTCCATGGGCGACACCGCCCCGATACGTGCTGGCTTCAAAACGCTCCCCCTGTTTCTTGTCGTGAACAGTGTAGGCGCTTAGACACCCTGAGACAGCGACTTTCCATACTTTTCGTCATGCCCGCACTTGTTGCAGGCATCCACGTCACTGGGTCACGTGACATTTCCACGTGGATGGCCCGATCAAGTCCGGCCATGACGCCGAGCAGTTTGGAGCGGGGACCACCAACCTGTCTTACGGGGCGGGCGGATCATCCCCGAATGTGGCGCAACCCAACGGAACCGGGCACTATTCGGTCTCCCAACAAGGAACGCGACCATGACGGACATCTACATCGTCGGCATCGGCATGACGCCACTCGGCAAATTTCCCGACCGGAGCGTCAAGCAGCTCACCGACGACGCGGTGAACACGGCGCTGACCGACGCCGGCGCGAAACTGGAAGACATCGAGGCCGCGTGGTTTTCCAATACCCGCCAGGGGATGATGGAGGGGCAGAACACCGTGCGCGGGCAATGTGCACTACGCTCCATGGGTTTCCAGTCGATCCCGATCGTAAATGTCGAGAACGCCTGCTGCTCCTCCTCCACCGGGCTTAACCAGGCGTTCGCCTATCTCAAGGCGGGCATGGCCGGGGTGGCGCTGGTCGCGGGATCGGAGAAGATGTTCTATCCCGAAAAGCGCGAACTGATGTTTCAGGCGTTTCGCGGCGGCTGGGATGTGCACACCCAGGCGGAGACCGAGGCGCGGCTGCTGTCACTCGGCGAAGGGCTCGCCCTGCCACCCGAGGCCGGTGAAGACTCAGGCGAGCGCAGCGTGTTCATGGATATCTACGCCGCACTCGCACGCCAGCACATGAAGCATTTCGGCACCACCCAGCGGCAGATCGCAGCCGCAGCGGCCAAGAGCCACTTCCATTCGACGCTCAACCCGCTGGCGCAGTACCAGAAGGATTTCTCCGTCGACGAGGTGATGGCCGACCGGCTGATCTCCTGGCCGCTGACCCGCTCCATGTGCGCGCCGCTATCCGACGGCGCGGGCGCGCTGGTGCTGGCGACCGGCGACACCATCGACCGGTTCGACAAGGCCCGCGCGGTGAAGGTCCTCGGCACGGCCGTGGTCAGCGGCATGGACCGCGACCCGGCTGATTTCGAGCATCATATCGGTCGCATGGCGGCCGAGCGCGCCTACGAGCAGGCCGGTGTCGGCCCGGGCGATGTGGACGTGGCCGAAGTGCATGACGCGTCGGCCTATGCCGAGATCGTGCAGGTCGAGAATATGGGCTTCTGTGAGCGCGGCGAAGGCGGCAGCCTCGCCGAGCGCGGCGAAACGAAACTCGGCGGCAAGACTCCGGTGAACACATCCGGCGGACTGCTGTCGAAGGGTCATCCCATCGGTGCCACGGGCGCGATCCAGATTCACGAGTTGGTCACGCAGCTGCGCGGCGAGGCCGGCAAGCGCCAGGTCGAGGGCGCGCGCATCGCGGCGGCAGAAAACGGCGGCGGCTTCTTCGGCATCGAGGAAGCCGCGACGGTGGTCACGGTGTTGGGGCGGTAGCGCAACATTCCCGTCATACGCGGACTTGATCCGCGTATCTCTCGCGCAGTCTCGGATAGATGCCCGGATCAAGTCCGGGCATGACGAGTTTGGTTGATCCAGACTCACGTCGATTTGCTACTTTCACGCTATGTCCGACGCCGAAATAATCGCCGATCTGGAATCGCGGCTTGCGCATCAGGAACACACCCTCGACGAATTGTCGGGCGTGGTCGCCGAACAAGCGCGTGTCATCGACCTATTCCGCGAGCAGCTACGGCGGCTGACCGATCGGATGGGTCATGTCGAGGACACCGTCCCCGGCAAGGGCCCCGACGAACCGCCCCCGCCGCATTACTAAGAATGCCCGACGGGAGCGCCCAGGCGGATTTCTACGTCTACGTGCTGCGCAACGACGCCGGCACCACCTACACCGGCATCGCCAAGGATGTCGCCGCGCGGCTCGCCACCCACAATGACGGCAACGGCGCGAAATTCACCCGAGGGCGCGGCCCCTGGGCCGTCATCCACACCGAAGGCCCCCTGCCCCACGGCGACGCACTGCGCCGGGAGACCGCGATCAAGCGGGACCGGGTATTCAAAGCGAGGCTGAAGGCGGGCGCACAGACTTAGACGTCATGGCCGGACTTGATCCGGCCATCCACGTCTCAATACCGCGCCGGTCCGATGAATGGATACCCGGATCAAGTCCGGGTATGACGATATGGGGTGGAGACGGCTGCGTTCCGCTCGTCCGTCATGCCCGGGCTCGACCCGGGCATCTTATTTCCCGCGTATGACGCATTGTCGGGACTGGCCACCACAGCGTATTCTCGCCCCAAGGGAGCAATACCAATGCACGACAAGACCTACCTGCGCACGCTGATCGACTTCAACGCCTGGGCCAATGAGGAGATGTACCAGAAGGTCTCCGAGTTGCCGCCCGAGGAGGTGACGAAAGAACGGCCCACACCGCTGGTTTCGATCTTCGTCAGCATGCACCATTTGTGGAACGTCGACGTGATGTGGATGGGTCACATGACCGGCAAGGGCCATGACTACAAGACGCTGCGGGATGTAAAGCACGAGACTCTCGACGCGCTGTGGACCGCGCGCCGGGCGATGGACAAGACCCTGCAGGATTATGTGGACGGGCTGAGCGCCGAAGACCTGGAAGAGATCATCGACTACGAGCTGATCGGCGGCAATTCGGGTTCACTCTCGCGGGCCATGTGCCTGACCCATCTGGCGATCCACGGCGCCTATCACAGGGGCTGGATTTCCGACATGTTCGGCCAGGCCGGTGCCGCCCAACCGATCATTGACATCCCGGTCTATGAACGCGCCCTGCGCGAAGGTGGCCTGCCGCCGATGCCAGTTTGACCTGCCGATCTGTCCGCACGCACCACGGAGAACCCCATGACCATCGACCCCGTACGCCAGGCCGACCCGAGCGAAATTCCCGTGATCGATCTCTCCGCGCTGATCGATGGTGATGCGGCCGCGAAGAAACGCGTCTCGGCCGAGATCGCCCACGCGGCCGAAAACACCGGCTTCTTCTATGCCGCCAATCACGGCGTGCCCCGGGAACTCATCGACGGCGTGTTCACCACCGCCGCGTCATTCTTCGCCCTGCCGGCAGACGAGAAGCTGCAGATCGGCCTCGAGACCTCGACCTGCTATCGCGGTTACCTGCCGCTGGATTCCAAAGGCTCCGACTCGACCCAACGCAATTTTCTCGAGGCATTCCAGATGGGCGAGGAACGACCCGAGGGGGACCCCGAGGCCCCGGCGGGCAAGACCCTGGCCGGACCCAACCAGTGGCCGGACCGACCGGCGGAACTGAAAGACGTCATGCTCGCCTACCACACCGCGATGGGCGAACTGGCCGACCGGCTGCATCGCGCCTTCGCGATCGGGATCGATTTCCCGGAAGACTATTTCCTGCGCTACTACAAGAACGCGCTCAACCAGCTGCGCCTATTGCACTATCCGCCGCCGCCGCCCAATCTCGACGACGGCGTTATGGGCGCGCGTATCCACTCCGACACCGGCGCGTTTACGATCCTGCTGCAGGACACGAATGGCGGACTGGAAGTCGAGGCACGCTCGGGCGAGTGGGTCGCGGCCACGCCGATCGAGGGCACCTTCGTCATCAATATCGGCGATATGCTCGAAAACTGGACCAACGGTCGGTTTATCTCGATCAAGCACAGGGTGGTCAACCGGTCGGGCAACGAGCGTTACTCCATCCCGTATTTTCTGAATCCGGACTATGACGCGCTCGTCGAACCCTTTCCCGAGTTCGTGAGCGCCGACAACCCGCCACGCTTCGAGCCGGTCCATGTGGGGAAATTTCTCTCCCACCGGTTCGATTCCATCTGGCCGCGCAAAGTCGCCTGAACCGCCCCTTCCCGGAGTTTCCCCATGCGTTGTGAAGTCGTCGCCGTCGGCACCGAGTTGCTGCTCGGCCAGATCGTGGACACCAATTCCTCCTGGATCGGCGAGCAACTCGCCCTGATCGGGATCGACTCTCTCTACCAGGTAAAGGTCGGGGACAATTTCGGTCGCATGGAGGCGACCATCCGTCAGGCGCTTGAACGATCCGACGCGGTGATCTGTTGCGGCGGGCTGGGCCCCACCCAGGACGACATCACCCGCGACGTGATCGCCAAGATCATGGGGGTAGAGATGGTCCGCGACAACGCGATCGCCGACCATATCCGCAACATCTTCGAAGGCCGCGGACGCCCCATGCCCGAGAACAACCTCCGTCAGGCCGATGTGCCGGCCGGCGCGACGACCATCGCCCAGATGCCGGGCACCGCGCCGGGACTGGTCTGTCCGGTTTCAATCGATGGCGTCGATAAGGTCATCTATGCCGTGCCGGGCGTACCCCACGAGATGCGCGAGATGATGGAAGGCTCGGTGCTCGACGATCTGCGCCGCCGGTCGGGCGAGACCTCGGTCATCCATTCGCGGGTGATCCGCACCTGGGGCTATGGCGAGTCGGCCCTCGCCGAAACCCTGGCCGAGCATGTCGATGCGCTGGACGAGAGCGGCCACGCGACCATCGCGTTTCAGGCGAGCGGTATCGAGGGCATCAAGGTCCGGGTAACGGCCAAGGCCCCGAGCCACGCGGCGGCGGAGGAAATCATCGCGGCCGAAGTCGCGCTTATCCGCGAGCGCCTCGGCGACTACATCTTCGGCTATGACGACGAGACCATGGAATCGGTCGTGCTCGCCATGTTGCGTGAACGCGGCCTGACCGTCGCGGCGGGCGAGAGCCTGACCGGCGGTATTCTGTCCACCCGGATCACCGCACTCGACCCGAAGATGGAAACCTTCAGGGGCGCGGTCATATCACCCGGAGATGACAGGGCCGACGGCGAGGAAGGCGCGATCGCGGCGGCCCATTCGGCGCGCGAGGCCATCGGCACGGATATCGGCATCGCCGTCATCGGTCCCCGCGATCCCGAGGCCCACCCGCCCGGCACGGTATTTGCCGGCGTGGCGCTGCCCGGCGGCGATCATACAAAGACCGTCTCCCTGCCCGGCGTCCTCAGCCGGATGCGCGCCTATGCGGTCATCACCTTGCTCGATCTGCTGCGCAAGCGGCTGGACTGACCCGCACATGACGCCCGCGCGCCCGGACACGGGCACTTCCGGGCTGTCCGACGCCTGGCCCTATCTGATCATCGCCGGTGCGTCGCTGATCTTCGCGTCGAATCACATCATCGCGCGCCATCTGGGCGGGGTGATCCCGCCCATGGGCTTCGTGTTCTGGCGCATGGTGATCGGCGCGTGCATCCTGCTGCCGTTCGCGGCAACGGGTCTGCTGGCGCAACGCGGTCTCATCCTCAGGCACTGGAAACTGTTCGCCCTGATGGGCTTTCTTTTCGTGCCGCTCGGCAACGGGCTGATCTACGCCGCCTACGGTTTCACCACCGCGATCAACGGCGCTGTCGTGTCGGCGGGGCAACCGGCCGTCACGGTGTTGCTCTCCGCGCTGCTGTTCCGCGACCTGATCAACTGGAAACAGGGCGTCGGCATCCTCGTCGCTGCCACCGGCGTATTGTCAATCATCGCGCGCGGCGACCCGGCCACGATCATGGCACTCCAGTTCAACATCGGAGACATGCTGATCATCGTCTCGATCAGCGGTGTGGCATTACATAACGTACTGGTCCGCAAGGTGCCGCGCACGATTACCATTCCCCAGCTTCTGGTCATCGTCCAGCTTTTCGGACTGGTCGTCGCCACGCCGCTCTACATCGCAGAGACAATCTTCATCCGGCCGGTCCCGTTCACCGGTGAGTCCGTCATGGCGCTGCTCTGGGTCGGGATCGCCGTCACCGCCGTCGCGGTCGGGCTGACCAACGCCGCCATCCGCCAGCTTGGGCCCAACAAGGCGAGCATTTCGAACTACATGCGGGTCGTGTTCACGGCGATACTCGCCGTACTGCTCCTCGGCGAGGCTTTCGAGGCCTTCCACCTGTTCGGCCTCGTGCTCGTCGTGGGCGGTGTCTATCTGATGACACGGGGCCGGACGGTCCCAGCAGGTTAGGCGGGTGGTTCGCAGACCGGCCCCTACATTGGATTGCAAACTTGTAGGGGTGGGTTTCAAACCCAGCCGTTTTTGACAGGACTAAGCCGCCGCGAAAAACGGCGTGACCGCCTCGATGATCGCGCCGGGGTTTTCTTCCGGCCCGAAATGCCCGGAGTCGAGCACCGTCCCGGTCACGTCGTCCGCCCAGTTGCGCCAGAATCCGAGCGGATCGCCCGTCTGGGCGGGAAAGCCCATGGCACCCCACAGGAAATACATCGGCATGGCGAGCTTCCGCCCGGCCTCCCGGTCCGCGGCGTCGAGCGCTCGGTCGAAGGTCGCACCCGCCCGGTAGTCCTCACACATCGCGTGGACCCGCTCGGGCTGGGCGAAGGCGTCTCGATACATGGCCAGCGCGTCGGGATGGAACGCGTCAAGCGTCTTGCCCTTCGTCCAGGAGGCCAGCGTGTGTTCCAGATACCAGATCGGGTCGGCCGAGATCAGCTTCTCGGGGACCGGGTCCGGCTGGGCGAGCATCGGCCAGTGATAGGCCTTGAGCGCCATTTCGGCATCGAAGCTGGCCCACATGTCGTGGGTGGTCACCACATCGACGATGCCGACGCGTGTCACCCTGTCCGGGTGGTCGAGCGCCAACCGGTAGGTCACCCGCGCGCCACGGTCATGGCCGAGCACCGCAAATTTTTCGTGGCCGAGTTCGCGCATAACCGCGACGAAGTCATTGGCCATCGCGCGCTTCGAATAGGCCTCATGGCCCGGAACTGTTCCGGCGATGCCACTCTGTCCATATCCGCGCAGGTCGGCAACGACGCAGCGGAACGAACCCGCCAGCGCTGGTGCCACCCGGTGCCAGGTCGCGTGACACTGGGGATACCCGTGCAGCAGTAACAGCGGCGGGCCTTCGCCGCCGACGCGGCAGAAGATGTCCGCGCCGTCGCCGGCGATGGAGGTGCTCTCGAACCCGGGGAAAAGATCGGCCATCGGCCGCCCCTATTGCATCGGCGAGAACGGAACCGGCCGGAGGATCTTGTTCTCCATCCGCACCATCAGGCCGGAATTCTTGAGTTCGGTGACATATTCGAGCCAGCCCGGATCCTGATACATGGCGTCCCGGCGGCGTTCGCGGTCGCCCTGATCCTCGAATTGCCACATATGCAGAACCTGGGAGAGGTCGCCGACATCGCAAGTGAACATGCCGACGAAGTTCTCCAGATATTTCATCTGATAAGGCAGCGCCATGCGCTCCCACAGGGCAAGGAAATCACCCGTGCGCGCGGCCTGGGTGTAATAGGTGCGATGGTCGATGATCATGAACTCTCTCCTTTAACGCAGGGTGCGGGTAAAAAATGCCACGATTTCGGCGTCAAGACGCGCCTGAAACGCGGCCCTGTCAAAACCCGGGGGATCGTGCAGATATGGCGGCAATAGTCGCACAATATCCGGTGGCAACGGGGTCGCAAATGACAGGTGCCCCGCATCCTCGACGCGCACATACTCGAACGCCGCCGGAAAATGCGACCGAAAGGGTTCTGCGTGAAGATCGGGATGCACGATGCCATCCCGGCCGGCCGTATAAAACCGGACCGGGATACCGATCCCGGCAAGTCCGTCGGTCGCGAACATGGCCGTCGCCGGGGCCATGACGAGTGCCGCTCCCACCCGCGGATCGGCGAGGGCGGCCAGCGGCCTGTCGCGCTGGTGGCGCGACGGACGGGAAATGCCCAGGACGCAGGCCGCATCCGTCGCATGCCGCGCACAAAATTCGCCGAGACGGGCAAGGCTGGGTTGCGCGCCCGCAAGCGCGAGAACCGTGTACCCTCCCATCGACAGGCCGAACGCACCCACGGGCTTGCCCTCGAGCATACCGGCGAAACGATCATCGGCCGACAATGCATCGATCACGGCCGACAGCGTCTTCGGTCGGCCGGCGTAAACCTGCCAGGTTCCCTGACGTGTGAAATCGGTGAAATTGTCACCCGGATGCTGCGGTGCCGCGACCACGAAACCGGCCTCGGCCAGCGCCACGGCCGCCGATATATGCGCCAGTGCGCTGGCACCGGCCCCATGCGAGACGAGGATCAATCCGCGCGCGGATTCGGCCGGCACCGCGCCCCGCAGCGCTTGAATGTTATAAGGCCCCAGCGTTATCTGATTTGCTTCAGCGTCGGTCGGATAGACGACGACCGTCGGCGCCTGCACCCCGGACACGGGATCGACGACAATTATCCGTTCGATGCCGGCATCGGCGCGCGATTGACCGCTGATCCAGACCGCGACCATGAAGGCGAGTGCGGCGAAGATCACATACCGGATCAGGCGGAACATCGACGGTGAATCCCGTCCCGGGGCTACTGCGCGTAAGACGGATCGATACGGTCGAGACGTCGCAACCAGGCCGGCCAATCAGCCGAGCCACGCCCCGCATTATGCGTCTTGCGCTGGGCGGCGTATTGCTCGAGCACCGCTTCAGAGGGCATCGCAAAGCGCGTGCCCGCCGCCTGCTGCTGCAGCTGCATCTTGCAGGACGTCTCGAGATCGCGCATCAGGACGAAGGCATCGCGCATGGACTTGCCCACCGTGACCACGCCGTGATTGCGCATCATCAGCGTGTGGTTGTCGCCGAGACCGGCTGCGATGGCCGCGCGCTCATCGAGATTCTCGGTGATGCCCTGATAATCGTGGTAGCCGATGTTGCCCCAGAACTGCATCGCCGTCTGTGCCAGGGGGAGCAAGCCGTCGGGCTGGTTCGCCACGAGGATGCATTCGGGAATATGGGTGTGATAGGCGGCGTTGATATCCGGCCGCGCGAGCATTAGGCCCCCATGAAGGGTGAAACCCGGCTTGTTCACATGCTGGGACTCATCGACATCTTCGACACGGGAATCGACCTTGACCAAATTTGACGCCGTCACCTCCTCATAGAGAAGTTCATGGGCCTTGATCAGGAAGAAATCCGGCTCGTCGGGCACCCGGATCGAGATATGATTGTAGATGCTGTCGGCCCAGTTGTAGATGTCCGCCAGCCGGTAGGCGGCGGCGAGATCGACGCGGACCTGCCACTCCTCGGGGCTCACCTGATCGCGAACGGACGGGACGTCCCGCAGTTGCACCACATTCGAGCTCATTTTCTGTTCTCCTGCTCTTTTTCCAAGTCACCCTTCGAGACACCCGCATTGCGGGCTCCTTAGAGCGAGGTTCGAAAACCTGCCTCATGCTGAGGCGCGCATTGCAAATGCGCATCTCAAAGCATGCGCCAAACCATTCTCATATCCGGACCATCTTGCCGGGGTTCATGATGTTCTCGGGGTCGAATGCCCGCTTCAGGGTGCGCATCAAATCGACCGCCTCGCCATGCTCGTCTTCGAGATAATCCATCTTGCCAACGCCAACGCCATGTTCACCGGTGCAGGTCCCTCCCATGGCAATCGCCCGCTCGACGATGCGCCGGTTGCAATCCTTGACCCGGCGCACCTCGTCTGCGTCATCGGGATCGAGCATAAAGAGCACGTGGAAGTTTCCGTCCCCGACATGGCCGACGATCGGGCAATCAAATCCGGAACCCTTGGTGTCCTGCTCCGTGGCGAGAATACACTCCGCCAGCCGCGAGATCGGTACGCAGACATCCGTGGACATGCCCAGTTTGGTGGGTTCCGCCGCGATCCCCGCATAGTAGGCATCGTGGCGCGCCTGCCAGAGATGGTTTCGTTCCTCGGTATCGACCGTCCACTGGAACGCCGAGCCGCCGAAATCGTCGGCGATTTCTCGGACCAGCTGCGCCTGCTCCTCGACCCCGGCCTCGGTGCCGTGGAACTCGTAGAACAGGGTCGGTTTCGCCTCGTAACCCTTGAGGTCGGAATAGGCGATCGAGCGCTCCATCATCAGGCTGTCGAGCAACTCGATGCGCGCGATCGGGACCCCGGTCTGGATCGTCAGGATGACGCTGTTCACCGCGTCCTCGAGGGACGGATACTGGCAGACCGCAGACGCGATCTTCTCCGGGATACCGTAGAGCTTGAGATGGACTTCCGTGATGATGCCGAGCGTGCCTTCCGACCCGATGAAAATGCGCGTCAGATCGTATCCAGCCGCCGACTTCTTGGCCCGGCCGCCTGTCTTGATGATCCGGCCATCGGCCGTCACCACCGTGAGCCCGAGCACATTCTCCTTCATCGTCCCGTAGCGCACGGCGTTGGTGCCGCTGGCGCGGGTCGCGGCCATGCCGCCGATGGAGGCGTCGGCGCCGGGATCGATGGGAAAGAACATGCCCGTGTCACGGAGATACTCGTTGACCTGCTTGCGGGTCACCCCGGCCTGCACCCGGCAATCCATGTCTTCCGGATGCACCTCCAGGACGTTGTTCATCTGCATCAGATCGATGGTGATGCCGCCATGGGGTGCCGTGACATGGCCCTCCAGTGAGGTGCCCGTGCCGAACGGAATGACCGGGACCTTGTGGACGGCGCAGATTTTGACAATCTCGGCCACTTCCTCGGTCGAGTGCGGAAAGCATACGGCGTCGGATGGGACGGGCTTGAAGTAGTCCTCGCCGCGCCCGTGATGCTCGCGCACCGCCATCGACGTCGTTACGCGGTCGCCGAGCAAGGCCTCCAGCGCGGCGAGTACGGCAGAGACGGCGTTATTCTCCGCAATGGCCTGTTCTGACATGACGAGGTTCCCAAGGGTCTTTTGTTCACGGTTATCATAACATCGCGTCTGACCTTGGCCTAGCCGAAGGCCCGCAGGAGAAGATCATGAACAACGCCCTCGATGGAATCCTTGTCGTCAGCATCGAGCAGGCCGTCGCGGCCCCCTATGCCGCGTCTCGTCTGGCCGATGCGGGTGCCCGCGTCATCAAGATCGAGCGCCCCGAAGGCGATTTCGCGCGCAGCTACGACCGGGCTGCAAAAGACCAGAGCGCCTATTTCGTCTGGCTCAACCGCGGCAAGGAATCCATCGCGCTGGATTTCAAAACACCTGACGACCGTGCGCTGCTGCACCGCCTGATCGCAAAGGCCGACGTCTTCATCCAGAACCTCGCTCCCGGAGCCGCCGCGCGCGCCGGGTTCGACTCCACCGAGCTTCGCCGTGAATTTCCGAGGCTCATCACTTGCGATATCTCCGGCTACGGCAATACCGGCCCCTACCGGGACATGCGCGCCTACGATCTTCTGGTCCAGGCGGAGAGCGGCCTGTGCGAGGTCACGGGCACACCCGACGGGCCCGGCCGCGTGGGCGTTTCGGTCTGCGATATCGCCTGCGGCATGGCCTCCCATGCCGCCATCCTGGAGGCGCTCTATCATCGCGTGCGTACCGGCGAAGGCCGCGCCATCAGCGCCTCGTTGTTCGCCGGCATGGCCGATTGGATGACGGTGCCCTATCTGCAGGATGTCTATGGTGGCAAGGCACCCGAACGTGCCGGCCTGCACCACCCGTCTATTGCGCCTTATGGCGCCTACGGTACCGGAGACAACAAACAGGTGGTGATCGCCATCCAGAACCAGCGCGAGTGGCGGCGCCTTTGTGAGGACGTGTTGCGGAACCCCGGCCTCGCCGACCATCCGGACTTCCACGAGAACGTGGCACGGGTTTCAAACAGACCCGCGCTCGATACCGAGATCGATAAGGTCTTCGGACCCCTACCCCGCGACGAAATCGTCGCCCGGCTGCTTGCGGCGAAAATCGCCCATGGCGCGGTGAACAATGTCGCGGACTTCGCCGCGCACCCGCAACTGCAGAAGGTCGAGATCGAAACGCCCGAAGGCCCGCTCGTGATGATCGCGCCGCCGGCACGGATCAACGACGAAGACCCGAAATTGGGTCCGGTACCCGCGTTGGATGCCCACGGCGCATCCATCCGCGCGGAGTTCACGGACTAGAGTCTATCTGGCCACCAACCCGATCACCACGGCCTGGACTGCAAAGACGCCCAACCAATGAGCTCCATCGATGATCGTGTGCGCCCATGACGATTGCTGGAAACGATGGTTGATGGTCATGGTCGAGATCACAAAGGCCAGCCACATCGACAGCGCGATCATGACTCCGCCGGCGATTGATCCGGGCTCGATGGTCATCAATACCACCGAAAGCATGTACGCGATCAGGACATGCCCGATGATGGCGATGATGTAAGACACGGGACTTGCACCGGCCTTGATCTCGTCTTCGGTCTTGCCGACCGCCGCCATCCACGGCTTGTTCAGCGTGATATAGTAGACCGCGCTGAAGACGTAACTCACCACGACGGCGGCGATCAACGCGATCCAGTCGATTTCTCCGAATGCCATTTCCTGTTCCTCAGTCGAGGGTCGGGTCCAGAACCACTTTGCCGGTACCCTTGCGGGATTCCACGCGCCGATGCGCGTCCGCCGCCTGGCTCAGCGGCATCACCTGATCGATAAGAACCTTTACCCCGCCCTTCCCGGCGCGCACGAAGGCCTCCTCAAGCCCGCCAGGAGCTTCGCGCGGCTCGCCCACGATGTGCAGCATGTAGAGATACAGCCGCCGCACACTCAACGGGACGTCGGGCGCGCCCGACGCGTTGCCCGCCGTCACCAGCGTGGCGCCCCGCGCCATGCCGTGAATGACCTGATTGAAGGTCTCGGGGTCGGCCACGCTGTCGCAGACACCGGTGACGCCCTGACCGTCGGTCAATTTCAGGATTTCTTCCGTCAGGTCCTGGGTCCGGTAGTTGATGCCATGATCCGCGCCCAGTTCGAGGGTCGCCGCGACCCGCGCATCCGCGCCGGCTGCGGCGATAACCATGGCGCCCGACCATTTGGCGACCTGAATGCAGGCCGCGCCAAGGCCGCCCGTCGCGCCCATCACGAGGACCGTATCGCCCTCCTTCGCCTTCAATATGTTTTCGACCTGATTAACGGCGGTGCCGAGGTGACGGCCAATCACCGTCGCCTCGTGGAACGTCAGATTGTCGGGGATCGGCACCGTGCGTGACGCCATCGTGCGCACATACTGCGCATAACCGCCCCAGACCGTGACGCCCAGAAAATCGACCGGACCCAGGCCGGGAATCGCCATATACGGGTCGGGCCGCTTGGTCGGCACGAAGATCGAGCAGAACACCCGGTCGCCGACCTTGCGGTCGGTGACGTTCTCGCCCACCGCCGTGATTACGCCCGATGGATCGACGCCGAGGATATGTGGCAGGTCGGGGGTATAGGCGTATTTGTCCTCACGCATGAACAGGTCGAAGGTCCGGTTAATCGAGACCGCGTGGACCTCGACAAGCACATCGTCGGGGGCCAGTTCCGGCGTGTCGACATCCTGATATTCGAGGACATCCGGGTCCCCGAAGGCGCTCATCACAACGGCTTTCATCTGCTTTCTCCCCTTCGCTCCGGATTGTGCCACACAGTGTGGTCAGCCGACCTTCTCTTCTGCACCGCTTGCTGCGGATTTGATGATGGCTTCCAGGACCGCCACCACATGGATGATCTCATCCCGTGATATCGGATAGGCTTCCTGGCCCATAGCGGCGGCTCCGAAGGCATCCAGTTCGGCGGTCAGCGCATCGGTATCGCGGCCAAAATCATATTTGAACTGCTCGGGTTCGTCGCCTTCGCGCGGCGCGAACTCGAAGCTGTCATACATGCGCCCGATCATGCGGGCAGTCGCATCCCGGCCATATATCGACGCGAGGAAATCCGGCCGCGCCGCCACCATCACGCCGAGATAGCCGGTCATGCCGCTCGAAAACTTCAACAGAACCGAGGTGGTGTCGTCGATATCCGCCTCGATGGCGCGGTTCACGGCCTGGGCGGTGACGCTCTCCACCGTACCGAACAGGTCGACCATGTTGTCGATCATGTGCACACCCATCGGGGTCATGCCGCCGGCGGGCCACTCGGATCGCTGCAATCGCCAGCTGTCCTTGGGCAGGAAAATCGCCGCCGGGCCGGTCTCGGTCATCTCGACATGCAGCAGCGTCCCGAATGAACCGTCAGCGATCCGCTTTCGGAGCTCCGTCATCGACGGTACGAAACGCCGGTTATGTCCCACCACCACGGTGACGCCCGCGGCATCGGCCGCGTCGAGGACCTTCTCGGCATCCGCCTTCGTCATGGTGAACGGCTTCTCGCTGAGAACATGCTTGCCGGCTTCGATCGCCGTCAGCATCTGCTCCACATGCAATGTATGGGGTGTCGCCAACACGACCGCATCCAGGTCCGCCTCATCCAGCATTGCTTCAAGGCTGGTGTGGAGAGTCATCCCCTTCTCGTCCGCGAACTCCCTGACCTTGTCCGGGTTGCGGACGGCACCGGCGATAAATTCGATATTCTCCGCGCCGGCCGACGCATTGACCAGATTCTGGCCCCACCGGCCGACCCCCACGATTCCTGCTGCAAGCATTTGAAAAACTCCTCCGTTTGGTATTCAGCCGACTTTCTGCGGCGTTCCGCTTTCGGCCGATTTGATAATGGCCTCGAGGACCGCGATGCCGTGAATCACATCCGTGTCGGGCACGGGATAGGCGTCACCCCCCGAGCAGGCGGCCGCGAAGGCCTCCAGCTCCGCGTTCACCATATCGAAACCGGCAAAGTCCTTGGTCACCGTCTTGTTCTCGCCGGTAGCGCCCGTGATCGGCCCGTCTCCGTTGGGCACGAACTCGAATGACGACAGGTCCGGTTTTCGGATCTCGAACGATCCGCCGAGCCCGTAGCCCTGAAGCCGGAAGCTCGGCGCCGTGGCCAACATGTTGCCCATATAGCCCGACATGCCGTTCTTGAACATGAACAGGATCGACGATGTGTCGTCGGTGTCGTTCGGCACTGCGCGGCGGAACGACTGGCAATAGACCTCATCGATCTCGCCGAACAGGTTGATGTAGACGTCGATGACATGGACGCCCATGGGCGTGAGCCCGCCGACCGGGGTCTCGTTCTTGTCGGCGCGCCACGCGTCGGGCGCGAGAAACATGCCGTTGGGCGCGCACATGGAACCCTCGACATGCATCGGGGTCTGGAGCGTACCGTCGTCGATGAGTTTCTTCGCCTCGGCGATCGCGGGGTGGAAACGGCGATTGAACCCGACCGCACAGACGACGCCAGCGTCACGGCACGCCCCGATTGCCGCCTCCGCGTCGGCCCTGGTCAAGGTGATCGGCTTCTCGACGAAAACATGCTTGCCCGCCGCGGCGGCCGCCTGAATCTGTTCGAGATGCCTCGAGTGCGGCGTGGCCAGCACGACGGCGTCCAGCTCTTCGACAGTGAGCAGCTCGTCATAGGTCTCGACAAGGTCGAAGCCTTGCTCTCCGGCATATTCCTCGGCCTTTGCACGGGTACGCGTTGCCCCGTGCGAGAAGCGGATGGCGTCGGACTTTCCCTGGACCGAGCCGACCAGAACCTTGCCCCACCAGCCGAGGCCGACAATTCCTGCATTGATCATGTAAATCCCCCTGATCGACGCCAATTCAACGAACTCTCGCGCGCCTTGGCCGTAATATTACGGGCTGGCCGGGGTCTTGTCTGCTCCGGAACGACGTTTTTGAGATACCCGTTCGCCATTGTCGCGCGGCACAGATGTAGGCGGCATTCCGACCAGCGGCTATAGTCGGTGCAACATGGCGATGCGTCCGGCGTCGCGGCAAAACAACATTCGGGGAGAAGGAACATGGCATTGCGCGTCGGCGTCGTCGGCCTGGGGATCATGGGGGGCGCGTTCGCCGCCAACCTGGTCAAGGGCGGTTATCAGGTCACGGGCTACGACCCGGTCAAATCCAAGGTGAACGCGCTGGTGAAGGCCGGCGGCAAGGCCGGCAAGAGCGCGGCCGACGTGGCCCGCAAATCCGACGTGGTACTCACCTCCCTCACCTCGCCGGCCATCCTCGACGCGGTCATCTCGGGCAAGGATGGCCTTCTCGCCGGTGCCCGCAAGGGTCTGATCGTCATGGAGACATCGACCCTCGGCATCGACGACAAGGAACGCGCCCGCGCCGCTCTGGCCAAAAAGGGTGCGAGCCTGATGGACAGCCCCGTCAGCGGCGCCGGAAAACAGGCCGCCGTCGGCGAAATCACGATCATGGTCAGCGGCACCAAGAAGGACTTCAACACGGTCAGGGAAATCCTGCCCGCCTTCACCATGATCCAGTATCACGTGGGTCCCTTCGGCGACGGGATGAAGCTGAAAATGCTGATCAACATGCTGATCAGCGTACACGGCGCCGCGTTCGCCGAGGCGATCACATTGGCACGCGCCTCGGGGATCGATCTCGACGTGTTCGGGGATGTGCTCACACGGTCGGCCGGCAATTCGCGGGTCATCGAGTATCGCGGACCGCTCATGCTGGCCGACGAGTATGCCGACCCGAAGGTCAAGACCGCCGACCTGACGGTGATGATCAAGGACAACAATCTGATCGAGGACTACGCCAAGAACAACAACGCCTCGGTGCCGGTGTTTCAGGCGAGCATGTTCAGCGCCTACGCGGCTTTGGCCCAGGGGTTCGGCCAGGAAGACCCCGGTGTTGTCACACGTATCTACGAGCAATTGGCCGGTATCCCGCGCACGAAACGCGCGCGGTCCAGGCGCAAGAAAAAATAATGGCGCTCACAGCCGGCGTCATCGGCCTGGGCAATATCGGCGGCGGTGTGGCGAAGAATCTCGCGGCCGCCGGTCACCGGGTCATCGGTTACGACACCGACCCCGAACGCATTTCCGCGGCAAACGCTGAAGCGGCGGCGGATGCGGCGGATGTCGCGGCGCGGACCGACCTGATCGTACTGGCCGTCGCCACCATGGCCGCCTGGCGGGCCACACTGGCCGCAATCTCGGCCAGCGGGCGGCGGGGATTGGTCGTCGTCGATCTCTGCACGTTTCCGATCGCCGAGAAGCAAGGCGCCCATGACGAGCTCCTGCGGGCGGGTATCGACCTGCTCGATTGCCCGGTGAGCGGCGCGCGCCCCCAGGCGCAGTCCGGTGACCTGGCCATGCTCGTCAGCGGCAGCGAAGACGCGTTCAGGCGAGCCAGGCCCGCGCTCGAAAGCTTCTGTCGCAGCGTAATCCATGTCGGCGGGTTCGGGGAATCGGCCAAGATCAAATACATCCTCAACCTGATCATTTCGATCCACAACATGGCCTGCGCCGAGGCCTTCCTGCTGGCCCGAAAGGCCGGGGTCGATCTGCAAACGATGGCGGATGCGGTGATGGAGAGTGCCGCCTACTCCAGGATCTTCGAGATCCGCGCCGAAAAATGGATCACCGGCAACTATGACGACCCGACTGCGGAGCTGGCGATCCAACTCAAGGACAAGGACGTGATCCGCGAATTCGCGGCGGCGCTGGACTGCCCGACGCCGATGTTCGACGCGGCCATGCCCTATTATATCGCCGCGGCATCCCAGGGCCGCCAGCAGCAGGATGCGGCATCAATTCTCGCCGTGCTGGAGCATATGGCGGGCATCCCGCGGGATGAACCGCCGGGCTCCGACGACGGCTAGACTTTGCTGGACCGGGCGGCGGCCCTACTTGGTCAACGCCGCGTGCATCACCCGCAGAAAGCGCTCGGGATTCAGAAATCCGCCACCCCACTCGGCATCGAACTCGGCCGTCGGCTTCGCGGCGACGATGGCCTCGACCGACTTCCCGTCCGCAATCAAGGGACTGATGCTGTCGCGCACCTTGGTCAGCATGTCGCGATAGGCCATCAGGTCGGCGCGATTGCCGACCGGGCCGTGGCCCGGGATAATGACCGTGTCGTCATCGGCCAGCGCGAGAACCGTATCGATCGCGGCGAACACGCCCTCGACCGAACCACCAGACCGGGCGTCGATGAAGGGGTAGAAGCCGTTGAAGAACGTGTCACCCATGTGGATGACGTCGGCCTCCTGGAAATGGATCATCGCGTCACCGTCGGTGTGGGCGTTGGCCGTGTGGAACACCCGCACCGTCTGGCCGTTCATATGGAATGTGGTCGCGTCGTTGAAGGTGACGACCGGCAGCGCCGCCTTCGGCGCATCGGCGCTGAGCAGGCGCGCACGAACATTGTCATGAGCGAAGATCAAAACCCCGGCCTTGCCGAGATTCTCGTTGCCGCCCGTGTGATCGCGATGGAAGTGGGTGTTGACCAGGAACCGCACCGGCTGGTCGGTGACGGTCTTGATCTGGTCGAGGATGGCTGGCGTTGCAGGCGCGAACTGATCGTCGATCATGAAAACCCCGTCGCCGCCGACGGACACGCCGATATTGCCGCCTTGCCCCTGAATGACATGGATGCCGTCGGCAACGCTGGATATCTGCTGCGCGCTCGCCACCCCGGGCAGCACTGCAGTCGTGACGATGGCAGTAAACGCGCCGACCAGCGCCGGTTTCAGGCTCTTTTTCATGATCTTCTCTCGCGGGTTTCTGTTGCTTGAAAACTACCGGCGCGGCGCGACGCGGACAATCGCCGGGCCGCTCACAACATCGTCAGCAACCCCGCACGCGCATTTTGACCGGCGCCCGTCCCGGCCCTATGATTTGGACCAGACAAAGGGGAAAACAATGACCGCCAAATATCATCTGATCAGCTCGTTCACCTGACCATGGGTCCAGCGCGCCGTGATCCTTTTGCGCGCCAAAGAAGTCGAGTTCGACGTCACCTATATCAATCTGCGTGAGAAGCCCGACTGGTTCCTCGAAATCTCACCCCACGGCAAGGTCCCGGTCCTCAAGGTCGGCGACGAAATCCTTTTCGAGTCCAACGCCATCGCCGAGTTTCTCGACGAGATGGTGCCGCCGCGCCTGCACCCGGAAGACCCGATCGCCCGGGCCAAGAACCGCGCCTGGACCGACTTCACCGCGACCTTCGCCGGCGCGTTGAGCAAGATCCACTACGCCAAGACCCGCGAAGACATGGAGGCGGCGGTCGAGGCCGCGCCCGAGGTTCTTGCGAAGGTGGAGAAAGCCCTCGCCGGACGGGGCAATGACGGGCCGTTCTTCAACGGGCCTGACCTGTCGCTGGTGGACGCGGCCTTTGCGCCCTTCCTGCAGCGTTACCTGCTGATCGACGAAGGCCTGCAGAATGATGTGCTCAAGGACTTCCCGCTGATCCGCGCCTGGGCCGAAACGCTGATGGCCGACGCGCGCGTAACCGGCGCCGTGCCGGACAATTTCGAAGCGGAGTTCATCGGCAACCTGCACCGGCGCGAGCTTTACGCGCGGGACTTCTTCGAGAACACGGTCGCTGCCGAGTAAGAATGTCAGGCGACCCCAACAATCCAGGCGGCTACCGGCCCGACGACCCGCGCTACGGGCTGTCGGGTCAGGCGCTGCAGGATTATTACCTGGCCCAGCCGCCCCAGTGGTTCATCCGGTCCATGTATGCCCCCGGCGCGGCCGAAAAACGCGAGGCGGCGATGGAACCGCATCTCGCCCATCAGGCCAAATATCGGGAGTTCATGCATTTCGCCGGGCCGATCCTGACCGACGACGGATCGTCACCGCTCGGCACCATGTGCATCATCGAGCTTCCCGACCGAGCCACGGCCGAGGCGTATGTTTTCGGCGACGGCTTCGCGAAAGCTGGGATGCTCGAACCGCCGACGATCACGCGTTTCGTCAGCTCCAAGCGCCTGAAGTATTTCGACCGCGCGCCCGACCCAGATTTGCAACTGTTCGTGTGCGAATGCCTCGACGGGCCCGACGCCGCGACCCTGCGTCCCAAGACCGCGGCCGACCATCACGACTATCAGGGTTCGCTCATCGAGCGCTACATGGCCCACGGCCCGCTACGCAACGATGACGGCAAGGGTCTGCTCGGGAGCCTGTTCCTCATCGAGGTCGCCGACCGGAACACAGCGGAACTCCTTGTCGCCAACGAACCGATGACCCAGGGCGGCGTATTCCGTGAAATCAACATCCACCGCTGGCGGTTCGGGAAGTCGCTTGCATAAGCAGATGACCCAACGCATCGCCATTCTGGGTTCGGGCGCCAACGGCAGCGCCATCGGCGCGGACCTGACCCGCGCCGGGCTCGACGTGAAGCTGATCGACCAATGGCCGGCCCATGTGGAGGCCATGCGCGCGGGCGGCGTGACTGTCAAAATGCCCGACGAGACCGTTCATGCCGACGTCGACGCCTATCATCTGTGCGACATCGCAACCTTCACTGAACCGTTCGACGTGGTGCTGATGCTGTTCAAGGCCTACGACACCCGCTGGGCGGCCGAACTAATCAAACCCCATATGGCCGACGACGGCCTGCTGATCGGCGTCCAGAACGGGATGACCGCCGAGACCATTGCCGACGTGGTCGGCGCTGAACGCACCCTGCCCTGCGTCATCGAGTTGGCGGGCGAACTCGAAGGCCCGGGTGTCGTGATCCGGCGCTCGCCGCCGGATGCGGGATCATGGTTCGCGCTCGGCAGCATCGATCCGTCGACGGACCGCCGCGAGGAAGAGGTCGCGGAATTGCTCCGCCACGTGGGTGTGGTCGAGGTCGTGCCTGACATCCAGTCGGCAAAATGGATGAAGCTGGTGATGAACGCGATGACGCTCGCCACCGCCGGGTTGCTGGGCATGGGATTGAACGAATCCTACGAGATTCCGGGTATGCGCGGCCTAATGCTCAAGGCCGGTGCCGAGGCGCTCGCCGCCGGTGCCGTGCGCGGCCACAAGCCGGTGCCCATTGTGGGTCTCGATCAGTCCGAGATCGAGAACTCGAACCACGTTCTCGAACTGCTGATTGAAAAGCTCGAGACCTTCACCCTGCCGGATACCCCGACGACCGTGTTGCAGGACCATGCGAAAGGCCGGATGAGCGAGACGGACGCCATCAATGGCCTGGTCGCGGAGACGCTTGCAGCAGCGGGACAAGCCGCACCCGCCAGTCATGCGATTGTCGAGGTGACGCGGCGGATTCACGCCGGTGAGATCGCACCCGACCCGTCGAACATGGATCTGATCCGCGAGTTGGTCGCGATTTAGTCACCGAACACCCTCACTCGTCGTTCCCGCGAAGGCGGGAACCCATAACCATGAAACCATCCCGGCTTACACAGGTGTCTATGGATGCCCGCCTGCGCGGGCATGACGAAAGAAGGCTTTGAAATGCCTGAGAATCTAACCGAACGTGGTTCGACCCTTCATCGCCAGATGCCCGTCGCCGTTGGCGACCCAGACATCCATCGTGTCCTCGACACCTTCGGCGGACCGGCCGCACACGGTGAAGGTCTCGATGTCGAACACCGGTCGGTGCCCGCGAAACTCGAAGCCGGTGATCCGCCGTTCGGGCCATGAACGATCCGCCAGGCCGACCATGAGTGTCGCCAGCAGCGGGCCGTGGACCACCAGGCCGTCATAACCCTCGACGTCGCGGGCATAGTCCCGGTCGTAGTGAATGCGGTGGCCGTTGAAGGTCAGCCCCGAATAGCGAAACAGCAACGTCGGATTCGGATCGACCCGTTCGGTCCATTCCGCGTCGTCCGGCGCGGGCTCGCCGGGCCGGGCAGTCGCGCCAGGCTCGCCGGTGTCCTCGCGGTAGACGATGTCGTGTTCATCGACGATGGCGAGGCCCTCGCCGCCCGAAATCTCGTGGCAAACCGTCACGAAGACCAGTCGGCCCGAGCGCCCGGTTTTCTCGGTGATGCTGTCGATAGTCGAGACCCGGGTCGCCGGCTCACCCAGCCGCAAGTCTCCCGGAAACGAGACCCGGCTGCCGGCCCACATGCGCCGGGCGGGGCCGACCGGCGGCAGGAAATCGCCCGAGAGCGCCGGGTGACCGTCACGGCCCAGCCCCGAACGCGGTGCGATGTCCCAGAAGTAGAGCCAGTGCCAGAGTGGTGGTAGCGCATCGCCACCCGCGAGCGCTGTATCGCCATCGTCGAGCATGGCCTGCATCGCCACGCAGCGTTCGACACCGATCATGTCCTGTCGCGTCTCAGTGCGACCGACCCAATCTTGCAGGTCTTCACTCATCTACAAGCTCCCGCCACGCAGGGCCGGCCTATGCCTCAAGGCCTTCCATCAAATCTTCCGGCGAAATCGGGAGCTTGATTTCCTTGCCGGTCTTGGCTGACAGATCCATCGCCATGGTCAGCATCAGATTGCGATGACCCTCGGCCGCCGTGGCATGGGGCGTGTTCTTCTTGTTGTAGATGCGCTGGAACCAGGTGTTTGTTTCCTCGCGCATGGGTCCCCACAACTCGCCGCCATGGGTATCACCAGGCGGGAAACTGGTCATGAATTCCACGCTGCGTTGCGCCTCGATGGTCAGGCCGTCGGGTTGATAGGCCGGACCCTGTGCATGATGATCGGAGGCGAAGACGACATCGCGATGGGTATCCTCAATATCGAGGATGCCCTCGGTGCCGACGATGCCGATCTCGAGGCCGTACACGGCGCCAGGCCAGACCTTCGGCAGCGCCCAGCAGATGTTCATGGAGAACATCGACCCGTCCGCCATCTGGAACACTCCGAATGTCGCATCCTTGATGCCGAGTTCGTCGTGCAATATCTTGTCGGTCGATTTCGCATAGACCGAGACCGGATTGCCGGCATCGCCCATCAGCCAGAACGCCATATCGAGGCTATGGGTGCCCGACACGACCATCGGCGACAGAAAGCGCCGGTCCTGGGTCAGGCGAGTCTCGCCGGTCGGCGCCATCCGGTTCATGAAGGCGCGCACAACGGCGGCCGTGAATTCGCCGATTTGACCGCTTTCGATCCGTTCTTTGACCGCAAGAAAGCGGCGACGGAAACGCTGGGTGTAGCCGACGACCGCATCCACACCCGCCGCCTCGATCGCGGCGAGAATCTGCGCGGATTCACGCGCGTCGGTCGCCAGCGGCTTCTCGATGAACAGCATATGGCCCTGCTCAACCGCCGCGAGGGTAGGCTCCACATGGGCCCAGGTCGAGGTCGCGACAATCACCGCATCGACCTCGGGACGCTTGATCAGCTCACGGAAATCATTGGTGGTGAAATCCGCGTCGATATCCTTCCCCAACTGGTCCATAACCTTCTCGTTGACGTCGCTCAGACCGATCCAGCCAATGCCCGGAAAATCCCTTGCCAGTTCCGCACGCATGCGTCCGACGACGCCACAGCCCACGATCGCCAGACCGAGTTGCTTTTTATCTGCCATTTTTCTTCTCTCCGAATTTCTTGAATTATTGATTATCGGTCGCTCAGAAGGATGTTTTGCCACCCTCGCGCGCCAAATTATCCACGATCACCCTCGACACAAACTCCATCAGGAGTGTCCGATCACTGGTGAGTGGCCGGCAACTGACCGTCGCAAGCCAGGCCACCCGTCCCGTCGCCCGGTCACGTAGTTCCACCTTGGCGTCGATGACCTGTCCGGCAGCGGCGCGGGCCCCGCGGCCCGTCTCGTCCCTGCGTATCGTGTCGCGGAGATCGGAGACACCGACTTCCGACCCGGAATCCTTGGTCCCTCTGCTGTCGCTGGTGAACCGGCTGGCGCTCGATCGTGGCACCAACCCCAGAAAATTCGACTGGGATTCAAACGTGAAGACCAGTTGGCCGTCCTTGCCGGTGCCGCGGCCCGAACTCCGAACCGTTGCCAGGAAAATTTCGCGGAACTTCAAGGCTTCGTCCGTCTTGTCGAAGATATCGACCCAGTATTGCGGACCGGTCGGCACATCGCCGAGCACGAATGTCGAAATTTCGCCCTCACATATCGGAACGTCGAATCCCGGTTGGGATTGGCGCTGGGCCAATGCCTGATGTGGGCCGGGCATGGCGACACACGCGCCCAGTAACAGCGTTGCACCCAACAAGCCTTTGTTCAACTTACGCATTGCGTGACCTTCTCAAACCGTCCGCGAACCGGCGCACCTTACAGGGATTTTTCCACACGCCCAATCAATCACCGTCAATCCAGCCATCAGTCGCCGGGACTGGGATCGACCGTAGACGCATTCGGATCAGCCCGGCGAGGTTCGCGCCGCGCCTCCCTGCGCGCCAGCAATGTCGTGCCGACGACAATCACCCCCGCACCGGCCCAGGTCCACGGTGTGGGAAACTCAGAAAACAGGACTAGGCTGATCAACGCCGCCCAGATCATGCGGGTGAACATGGCGGGCTCGACCAGGCTCATATCCGCCAGCTTATAGGCCTGGACAAACAAGAGATGCCCGAGGGTCCCGAAGACCCCGATCAGCGCCATGAAACCGAGTTGATCCACGGTTGGCGTCTCCCAGACGAAAAAAGCCGGCACGAAGGTGATCGGGATCATCAGGATCGTCATATAGGCGACGATCGTGGTCGGGCCATCATGGCGGGTCAGGATCTTGGCAATCAGCTTGGAGTTGGAAACCGCGACGGCGGAGAATAGGACCAGCCAGACCCCGGAACTGATTTCGGTGAAACCGGGCCGAACGACGATCAACCCGCCGATGATCGCCAGGGAAATACCCAACCAGCGCATGCGGCCGACATGCTCACCCAGGAAAATCATCGCCAGAATAGCCACGAAAACAGGGCCGATCAGGCTGACGGCGGTCGCGTCGGCAACCGGCATCAACTTCAGCGCCATGAACCAGGACAGCATCGAGGTCGCGTTGATGAACGCGCGCCCGACATGCCAGCTCAGTTTCTCGGTCCGCAGAATGCCGACCCCGGACCTGACAAAGAACGGGATGAACACGATCAACCCGAAGGCGACCCGAAAGAAGGCCATCTCGAAGGGGTGAATATCCGATGTCTGGGTCATGAACCGGATCGTGTTGTGCATGCTGGCGAAGAACGCGCTCGCCAGCACAACCAACAGGAGACCGCGGACTGTGGCGGGTATGGCCACGATCCGTTCGTTGAGGGATGCCAGCGTCATGCCGCCGGACCGCATCTATCCATGAATGGCGCGCCAGACCTTCTCAGGGGTTGCCGGCATGTCGATATTGTCGACTCCATACTCGGCCAGGGCATCTGCCAAAGCGTTCATCACCGCCGGTAGCGCGCCGCTGACGCCAGCCTCACCCGCACCCTTGGCGCCCAGCACGTTGGTTTTCGCCGGGACCGGGTGCTCATCGAAGACGATGTCCGGCACCTGGTCGGCGCGCGGCAACGCGTAGTCCATATACGAGCCAGTGATGAGCTGACCGTCGCCGTCGTAGACGACATCTTCCATCAACGCCTGTCCAATCCCCTGCACCACGCCGCCATGCACCTGCCCGGCCGCCAGCAAAGGGTTGATGACGTTGCCGAAGTCATCGACGACCGTGTACTTCACAACTTCGGTTTCGCCGGTCTGGGGATCGACCTCGATCTCCGCAACATGCACGCCGTTCGGGAACGAGGACGGCGCGGTGTCATGGATCAGATCGACGTCGAGACTTTCCGGCAGCCCGTCCACGCCCCCCAGTTCACGGGTCCGGGCCGCGAGATCCAGAAGACCGATCGTGCGGTCCGTGCCCGAAATGCGAAACGCGCCGTCCACAAACTCAATATCCTCGATCGCCGCTTCGAGCACATGGCCGGCGACCGTCTTGCCCTTTTCGATGACCGCCGCAGCGGCTTCATAGAAGGCGCCACCCGCCGCGATGACAGACCGTGATCCGCCGGTGCCGCCGCCGACCAGCAATTCGTCAGAATCGCCCTGTAGCAGGTCGAACGCCTCGAATGGAATGCCCAGCCGTGCGCTGACGATCTGACCAAAGGTGGCGCGATGCCCCTGGCCATAATCCAGTGTGCCCGACACCATCGTGACCCGGCGATCGTCGCCAAACCGAATACCGCCATTCTCCTTGCCGGGCGGTGCCGTGACTTCCAGATAGGAGCAGACGCCGAGACCACGTTTCAAACCACGCGATTCGGACTCCGCCTTCCGGGCGGCGAACCCGGCCCAATCGGACGCGGCCAACGCCTTGTCGAGCATCGGTTCGAAGTCACCGCTGTCATAAACCTGGCCGCTCGCCGCCGTGAAAGGCATGGCCGAAGGCGGCACGAGATTGCGCCGGCGCAATTTAATCCGGTCGATGCCCATCTCCCGGGCGGCCGTATCCACAAGGCGTTCCATGATGAAATTGCCCTCGGGGCGCCCCGCGCCGCGATATGCACCCACATAGACCGTGTTCGTGAACACGCATTTCATGTTCACGTCGATTGCCGCCGTGGCGTACATGCAAGGCAGGTTCTTGCCGACGTTGACGGACTGGGCGAGCGGGCCCGTGCCCGTCAGATAGCCGCCCATATTGGCGAGCCCGGTGACGCGGGCGGCGAGGAACTTGCCATCGGCATCGAGTGCGAGTTCGGCATCGAACTGGCTGGCGCGGCCCTGATGGTCTGACACGCAACTCTCGCTGCGATCCGCCGTCCATTTGACCGGGCGACCGAGCTGCTGCGCGGCCAGCATGATCACCGGATATTCGTGATAGGGCATCGCCTTCATGCCGAAGGAGCCACCCACCTCGCCCGTGATCACGCGGATTTTTTCGGGTGCGCAGTTGAAGATGGCATTCGCGAGGATATTCCGCATGCCCATGACACCCTGGGAACAGACGTAGAGCAGATAACGATCCGCATCACCGTCATAGTCACCCACGGCTGCGCGGGGCTCCATCGCCGAGACGAAACAGCGATTGTTGACCAGATGCAAACGTGTGACATGCGCCGCCTTTTCAAACGCCGCCGCCGTCGCCTCGGCATCGCCCATCTGGAAATCGAGACAGACATTCCCGGCTGCTTCGTCATGCAGGAGCGGCGCGCCGTCGGTCACGGCCGCGTCCAGCCCGGTCACGACCGGCAGCGCCTTGATCTCGAGTTCAACCAATTCCGCAGCGTCGCGCGCCTGCGCCACGGTTTCGGCGATCACGGCGACGATGGGCTCACCGATATGCCGGACGCGGCCGGTCGCCAGGATCGGCCGTGTGGGCTTGATCAGCGGAGAGCCATTGCGGCTTTTGACCGGAAGATTGTTCGGCAAGCTGCCGAGCCCCGCCGCCTCGATATCCGCGTGGGTGAAAACGGCCAGCACCCCCGGTGCGGACTTCGCCGCAGTGACATCCAGCGCGGTGATCTCGCCATGGGCCACCGGCGCGCGAAGGAACACCGCATAGGCCTGTCCATCCAGGTTGCGGTCGTCGGTATAGACGCCGTCCCCACGCAGCAGACGCGGATCCTCGGTGCGGGCGACGGGTTGGCTGACGGCGTACGGGCCGGTGCCGAAAATCGTATCTTCCACGGGAGTTTTCCCCTTAAACAAATGTCTCGCACGCCAGCCTAGCAGGCACGCACACACCGGGCACGTAACAGAAATATTCGCATCCGACGGCGGATTGTTCTTACTGCGCGGCCTTCACCACGTCATCGTCGCGACCCGCGAAGTGCGGCATTACCTCTTCCGCAAACTGTGCGAGGGCTTCAAAATTGCCGCTCAGATCGTGCAGCGCCACGTCGCGCACCCCGGCTTCATAGAGCCGCTCGATCCGCTCGATCATTTCCTCGGAATTCCCGATGATCGCGCCGGCCTCGGACGTCTCGGCCGGGTCTCCCCTGTTCTTGTGGCGCGCCGCGGGAATGAAGGATTTCGACTGGAACCGCGGATCGGTGGCCAGCACCTGCACCTCTGTCAGGAACTTGCCGCGTAGGACATGTGCCTCCGCACGTTCGGCGTCATTGTTGGCAACCATGAGCCCGCGCGTAACGGCGATCCGGTAAGGGTCGAACGGCTCGCCCATCTTGTCGAGCTCGTCGCGGTAAAAATTCACGCTCTCCGCGATGGTCTCGAAGGACGGCACCTGCGCGAGCAGCAGATTGTAGCCGTTTCGCGCCGCGCCCCGGATCGAACCCTCGCTCGCCGCCCCGACCCACATCGGCGGATGAGGCTTCTGGACAACCGGCGGCTCGACGATGATGTCGTTAAACGAGTAGCGGTCCGACTTGTAGCTCCAGCGCTCGGTTTCGGTGAACGCGCGGCGCATGAAGTTGATCGATTCCTCGAAGATGTCCTGACCATCGGCCATCTCCAGGCCGAACCCGTGATATTCGTTCGCCCGGTATCCGCGGCCGACGCCGAAGTCGTAGCGGCCCTTGGACAGTTGGTCGATGGTCGCCACCTGCTCGGCGAGCAGAACCGGATTGTGCCAGGGCACCACCACGACCGCGCTGCCGAGGCGGATCTTCGAGGTGATGCCCGCGAGATAGGAAATGTAGTTGAGTGTAGCGGAGAGTTGCGAAAAGCCCGTGAAATGATGCTCCACCAGCCACGCGCTGCTGTATCCGAGCCGCTCAGCCGCCTGAATGTATTCGCCATACTCGTGATAACCGAGGGCCGCCTCGGTAATGACTTCCCCGGGCACCGCCTGGGCGCCGCCAAACAAACCGAATTTCATTGCTTCCTCACTTCGTATCGGCCGCGATCGCGCTCGTATAATCGTCTAATCAAAGCCAGCGCGCCTATTCTGCGGCGGCGACAGTGTCTTTCTTGCTCAGGAACGCCGGCATGACTTCCTCGGCAAACTGGTGAAGCGCCTCCAGATTGCCACTGAGATCGTGCACAAGAATATTCCGCACTCCCATATCGTAGAGTCTTTGCACACGCTCACCCATCTCATCGGTATTCCCGATGATGGCACCGTTTTCCGACACGGCAACTGTATCGCTGCGGTCACCGCGGTAGTCGTTGATCGGATTATAGGCCTTCGCCTGAAATCTCTCGTCGGTCGCGAGCACCTGGGTTTCAGAGATAAACTTGCCACGCAAGACATGTGCGTCGTTTCGCTCGTTGTCGTTGTTCGCCACCATCAGGCCGCGCGTCACACCGATCGAGTATGGGTCGTAGGGCTTGCCGACCTTTTCCAGCTCGTCCCGGTAGAACTCGATGCGTTCACCGATCCTGTCGAATGGCGACATCTGGTCGAGCAGGAGATTGTTCCCGTCACGCGCCGCAGCCCGGATCGAATTCTCGCTCCCGGCCCCCACCCATATGGGAGGATGCGGTTTCTGCACAGTCGGTGGCTCGACGATGATCTGGTTGAAGGTCCAGCGATCCGACTTGTAGTCCCATCGCCCGGTCTCCGTGTATGCGCGTTTGATGATCTCCATAGATTCCTGAAAGATGTCTCCCGCCTGTTCCATATCGATCCCGAAGCCGAAGAACTCGTTCGCCCGGTACCCGCGACCGACGCCGAAATCATATCGACCGTTCGACAGCTGATCGATCGTCGCCACCTGCTCCGCAAGCAGAATCGGGTTGTGCCACGGCACCACCACGACCGCGTTTCCCAGCCGGATTTTCGAGGTGATCCCGGCCAGGTAGGAGATATAGTTGAGCGTCGCGGAAAGCTGCGAGAAGCCAGTGAAATGATGCTCCACGAGCCAGGCGCTCGAATAGCCCAGGTTCTCGGCCGTTTTGATATAATCGCCATACTCGTGATAACCGAGCGCGGCTTCGGTAACGACGTCACCGGGTACGGCTTGTGCGCCGCCGAACAATCCAAATTTCATACTCATCCTTCGGAACCTCGAATGACGGAATCCTGATGTATTAGAGCCCCTTTTTGGTGCCAGCGGGGCATATGATCGCTTAATCGATCACTTTCTGAGACCACGCGGTTATCACGGGTTCAGCCCGTCATAACGCAACACATAAATTCCGTGGTTTTTGTCCGACACGAAGATGTTGCCGCGCGCATCGACGATCACGTCCTCGCTCTGGGCGACGAGTTTGGATGCCGGCAGCAACCCGCGCCGCTCCAGCGGATCGGGCGGCAGGAAATAACCCACCTCGCGGGGCTGTTCGGCTTGCGAGATGTCATACACGCGCAAACCGGCATTGAAATAGGTCAGGAAGCACAGATCCTCGCCCTGATAGAGGATGTCCTGATATTGCGGTTGATGCTGGTTGTGCGGGCCAAACCGGCCGCCGCGCGCGCAGAAGGTCGCATAGGGTGCCTCGGGTGGCGGAACCGGCAACGGGAACAGAGACATCAGGCGCGGCTTCGCGTTGTCGCTGACATCGACGATGCCCGCGTATCCCAACGGTTCCTCACAGTTTTCCGCAATCGCCTCGGAATTTACGATCACGAGATCGCGCTCCTGCAGCGGAACAGCCGTGTGAACGGCGATAAAGGTCTGGAACGGCGGTGAGAAGGGCAAATCGCCAACCAGTGTTGGATTTGTCTTGTCGGAAATATCGAGCACGACAAACCCACCGGCGCTGTAAGGCAGATAGGCCAGATCGCCTTTCACATAGGCGCCGCCATGCAGCATCGTTCCCGGCTTGGC
Organism: Alphaproteobacteria bacterium; assembly: GCA_039980135.1. Classification (NCBI taxonomy): domain Bacteria; kingdom Pseudomonadati; phylum Pseudomonadota; class Alphaproteobacteria; species Alphaproteobacteria bacterium. The sequence continues at coordinate 69,649 of JBDXCV010000007.1, read as the reverse complement.
GCCACCCTCGCCGCCGCCGACATGCTGGCCTTCCATCCACCAGCGCCCGACCTCGACCGGGTTGCGCGGATCGTCAATATCGACGATCTGGAGAATATTGCCTTCGTAGCCTTCGGGCAGGCCGGTTGCGTACACGTATCGCCCGCCGTCGTAATAGTTGCGATGGGTGCCATAGCCGCCGGTCTTCCAATGGCTCAATAATTCCGGATTCTCGGGATCGGTCAGGTCCCAGAGCAGGAAGCCTTCGCCCCAGGGCTGGCCTTCGACATGGCCCCAGCCAGGCATGATCTTTTCCTGGGACGTGACGAGCATGTTGTCGGCAACCTGGACCTGCAGAGTCCATGTGTTGGGGGGGCCCTCGATATAACGAACGAAGCGCGGGTTGGCGGGGTCCGTGACCTCGATGATCGAAAAGCCCGAGCACCAGAACTGGCCGGCATACAGGAACCAGCGATCACCGGATTTATGCAACGCCAGCTTGAACGCCGGGCGGCCATCGACGTCGTCATATCCGATGACGTCGATATTTGAAGTGTAGCTATCACCTGGTGGAAAACTCATCTCGCCCCCTTCACCACGCCTGTTTCGGCGTTGTCCTTGTTTGATCGCGAAGCTTAGGGACATTCGCATTTGGCTGTAAAGCGAACGGGCCGGATGTCCTAGGCGATATGATCCCCGCCCAGACCGGCGATTGCACAAAGCAGGGCGAGTTGCAGGTCGCGCAAGCTCGCGCCCAACCGCACACTGCCGCGCACATCCAGGCCCAGCGACTTCACTTTCGTGCCCATTGTTCCGTCGAGGCTGATATCCCTGTCACCCGCAATGAGGACGGGTATCTGCGGTCTGGCTGTGGAGATCACGGCGACGACCCGCAGTGCCTGCATGTCTCCCGGGCGCAACACCGCCAGCACCGCCGAGGGGCCGAACGTCCGGCATGCCTCATACAGGGCTTCGGGATGGGAAGCGGTCTGGATGGAAAGATCGATGTCATCGGCGGCTTCGATCGCACGCATGCATGAGGCCGGTTGCTCATCGAAATAGAGCAACCGCGTTGCAGATTGCGCAGTTTCAGGATTTGACATTCGCGACATCAACGCACCCCAAGTAACTATCTATTAGAGTGACATTATATTCCTGATTCTATTTTTACGTGTATTTTAATTTACCGGAACGCTTCTCTCGGGCAGCGATCTGTCTGCGCCGGTTCGCGTGGGAACCGCCATCAAAACACGACGCTTCACCTCAAACATCCATGCAATGGAAGACAGCGTTGACCCGGAAGTCAGGTTCGTCCGCGCGCTCGAATTTTCACGGGCGTGAAATACCCGCCAGGCCGTCGTCTAGCGGACGAACTCGGCCAGCGCGTCTTCGTCAACCTCGATTCCGAGACCGGCCCCGGACGGCACATCGGCGCGCCCGTTGATCACTTCGACCGGGTTCTTCGCAATATCCTTTTTCAAATACTGGGCCGTGGTGCTGACCCCCCACTCGATCGACGGTGCGGCTGCCGCAATCTGCAGTACGGCAGCGCTCGACACGCTGGTTTCCGCAATCTTGCCGGCCAGATTCACATGCATCCCGAGTTCATCGAACAACTCGGTCGCCTGGAATGCGCGAGTCACGCCGCCGAGCTTGATCATCTTGACGCTGCCGCCCTGGGCCGCACCCAGCGCATGGTGCTTCCGCACATCGTCGAAACTGTGCAGACCTTCGTCCGCACCGACCGGACAGGCCGCCGCCGCCGATATTTCCGCCATGCATTCGACATCATGACCCATGACCGGCTGTTCGAGGAAATCAAGAGACTCACTGGCCTCCGCCGCGAATTTCAAGGCCTCTTCGCGGGTCCATCCCTGGTTGCAGTCGGCCGAGAGCTGCACGCCTCCATTGACGGCCTTGCGAATGGCGTTGGTCCGCTCGATATCCTTCTCGACCGGTTTGCCCCCGACCTTGATTTTCATATGGGAGACCCCGGCCGCGGCGCGTTCACTTGCCTCGGCGACATCCACATCGATATCACCGGTCGCGAGCATATAGAGCACCGGAACCTGGGTACGGCGGACACCGCCAAGGAGTTCGGCCATGGATTTTTGCTGCGCCTTGCCGGCCGCATCGTAAAACGCCATCTCCAGCACGGTCTTGGCGCTCGCATTGCCGTACATGCGCCAGTTCATCTCGGCGAGATTTTCCTCAAATGCTGCCGGGTCGCGACCGATCATGAAAGGCGCAAGAAACTCGATCGCCGCCGTCATGCTCTGGACAGTTTCGCCCGTCATGGAAGGGGACGAAGAAGCTTCTCCCCAGCCGACCAGCCCATCGTCGGTTTCCACCCGCGCAAACACATTCTCGGAGGTCGCGATTTCAACGCCGGACATCTTGAAGGGCCGAAACAACGGCAGGTAGGCGGTCATCGGCTCGATTTTTGTGATCTTCATTGACTGTCTCCGTTCGGTTTTCAGTCGGGCTTCGTGGTCAGGGTCGGCATGTTCAGCGGCCGCGTTTCAACTCGCGTGCCTTCGGCTTCGTGCCCGGCGCATATTCCGAAACCTCATCATCAAGGAATTTCGAGAGTTTGCGCAAGCGTTCTGACGATTGCCGGCGAACGAGATCCACGTCGCAGCCTTCCCAATCATAAAAACCCTTGCCCGCAGAGAGTCCGACTTCGCCGCGCGCGACCATGTCCTGGATCAGCGGGTTGGGTGTGTCTACCGGATGCAGTTCCGGCACGATGGAGCTTTGTGCCAGCGCATGAATTTCAAGGCCCGACGTATCTTTCTGTTCGATCAGGCCATTCAGGCACATGCGCGGCGCCAGCATCTTGCGGGCCGCCATATCGATATCCGCAGGTGTCGCGACCCCTTCCTCCACCAGGTAATAGGCCTCGTGGAGAATGATGTGCTGCAGGCGGTTGATCAGAAATCCGACAATCGGCTTGTACAGGGTCACGATCTCTTTACCCGTGCGGCGCACGGCATCCGCGACGGCGTCCACGACCTCCGCGGGGGCGCCCGGCCCGGCCATCACTTCGGCGACGGCCGTGGTATCAGCGGGCATGAAATAGTGAATACCGGTGAACAGTTCGGGTTTGTTGAGCGTCTCGGCCAGCACATCCAGCGACATGCCGGACGTGCCGGTGGCGATGATCACATCATCGTTGGGCCACGCGGCCTCGATACCGGCGAAAACCTGCCGCTTGATACCCACATCCTCGGGCACGAATTCGATCACCAGATCCGGCGCCGCCGCGGGAAAATCAGCGGTCGCGTTCACGCCGGGGGGCAGATCGTCAAGCGCCGCGGCGCGGCTGCTCTTGATCATGGTGTCGAAACCAGCGGCCGCGAAGGTCGCCGAAACCCCTTTTCCCATCACGCCGTAGCCGACGATCAATACCGATTGAATTGGTGCCTTGTCGTTCATCATTTCCCGTTTCGCAGTAGAGTCCCTAACCGACATTTCCGGCCGGGGCGCATCGCGCCCGACGCGATTGTCGATACTTGCGCGACTGTATATATGTCCGGACAAACCGGCCAGCATCGCGAATGTGGGCGCTTCATGCATTGCACGTGACGCCCATACCGATTACGCAAACCAGGAACGGATATTTAGGGGAGCCAACCATGTCCAATATGCCCACTTCGGATGACTTCGAAGACATCCTCTTCGAGGTCAAAGACAATGTCGCCTGGGTCACCATCAACCGACCCAAGTCACGCAATGCCTTTCGTGAACACACGCTGGACGAGCTGGTCCACGCGCTGAAATCGACCCGCAACGACGCCTCGATTGCCTGCGCTGTCGTCACCGGCGCCGGTGATCAATCCTTCTCGGCCGGCGGTGATTTCGGCGCCATGATGAAGCTGAACTGGACCAATGCCTATCACTGGAACGACCGCATGCTCGCCACCGCGATGACGATCCGCGGCCTGCCGATCCCGGTTATCGCGATGGTCAATGGCTGGTGCATGGGGGGCGGCCATGAACTCGCGTTGTGGTGCGACATGGTCATCGCATCCGACCGCGCCCATTTCGGACAATCCGGCGCAAAAGTCGGCGCCTGTCCGACCGTCGGTGCGACCCAGTACATCCCGCGCATTATCGGCGAGCGTCTGGCCCGTGAGATGATCTTCCTGGCACGTACGTTCACGGCCGCCGAAGCCGTCGACATCGGTCTGATCAACAAGGTCGTGCCGCACGACGATCTGCGCGCCGAGACCGAAAAATGGTGCGAGACCATCAAGGGTCACAGCGGACAAACCATCCGCATGACGAAGAAGTCTCTCAACCATGAGTCCGACGAGCTCTACGCCTCGTGGCAGCACGGCATGGAATTGCTGGCCCATGTCTGGGGCAGCGAGGAATCGATCGAGGGCATGCAGGCCTTCCTCGACAAGCGCAAGCCGGACTTCATGAAGTTCCGCATGAAGAACAAGGAGATCGTCGATCAGTATCTCGATGATCTGAACAACAACCGCAACCAGCTCAAGTCCGGCTGAGGCAGACCATGATCGAACCGACCGCTCCCGGTGCGCTCGAGGGAATCCGGGTCATCGACCTGACCCGGGTTCTTGCGGGGCCCTTCTGTGCCATGTCGCTGGGCGATATGGGCGCCGATGTGATCAAGGTGGAACAGCCCGGGCGCGGCGACGATACGCGCGCCTGGGGACCGCCGTTCGTGGGTGAGGAATCCGCCTACTATCTGGGTGTGAACCGCAACAAGCGCGGCATCACGCTCAACCTGAAGGAACCCGCCGCGCGCGCGGTCCTGGCGGAACTGCTGTCGGACGCCGATGTCGTCATCGACAATTTCAAACTTGGCACCCTGGCTCGTTTCGGCTTCGACGACGCCTGGTTCGAGGAGAATGCGCCACAGATCGTGCGCGCCTCGATCCTCGGCTATGGCTCGACGGGCCCACGCGCGGGCCTGCCCGGCTATGACTTCCTGCTTCAGGCCGAAAGCGGCCTCATGAGCATCACCGGCGAGGCCGACGGCGACCCGATGAAACTCGGCGTGGCCATCGTCGATATCGGCACGGGCATGTATGCCCTGTCGTCTATCCTGGCAGCTTTGCAGGCGCGCCACCGGACCGGCAAGGGCCAGTATGTCGAGGTCTCGCTGTATGACACCGGTGTTTCACTGCTGGCCAATGTGGCGGCGAACTTCCTGGCCTCGGGAAATCCGGCCGGGCGGTACGGCAACGGGCATCCCAACATCGTGCCCTACAACGCCTACCCCACCCGCGACGGCATGATTGCGCTGTCGATCGGCAATGACGGCCAGTTCAGGACCTTCTGCGAGACGGTCGGCAAGGCCGAATGGGCGGACGATGAAAAATTCGCCCGCAACCGGGACCGGGTGGAAAATCGCGGCGCGTGCGACGGCATGATCTCGGACCTGTTCCGAACGGACGATACAGACAAGTGGATCGAGAAACTGCTGGCCGCCAAGGTCTCCTGCGCGCCGATCAATACGGTCGAACAGGCATTGACGGCGGATCATACGATCGCGCGTGAACTCGTGACCGAGGCCGAGCATTCGACCGAGGGTAAAATCACGCTCCCCGGCATTCCGTTCCGCTTTTCCGACACAGCGGCCGCTGTTCGGCGCGCGCCTCCGACCCTCGGTGAACATACACATGAAGTGTTGATCGCGCTGGGCAAATCCGAGGACGAGATCGCCGCCCTGCGGGACGCCGGAGCGATCTAGTGCGAAGTGCCCGACGACGAGAGTGCCTTTGTCACGGCACCAAGAATTGATTCCGCCGCCACCTGACGGGACATAACGCCGCGAAACTCGCCTGCGGAGTTCGTAACGACGGCCACGTTCAGACTTGCGTCCTGCATGCGTTTCAACGCGGAGACGGCATCCATATTCTCGGAAAGAAAAAGGTGCAATGCATCCGGGCTTTCCGCGCGCCTTATCGGGTTGCTCAGCACCACGCCAAGTTCTGACATGCGCAATTCGGTCTCGACATCGGGAAGAGAAGTCGCGCCATAGCGAACAAGCGGAATTCGAAGGGTCTCCAGAAACAATGCGGGCTCGAAAAAACCGATCACCTTGTCACGTTCGTCCAGAACAACGACAGCAAGCAAACGGTTGCAGAGGATCGAACTCCGCAACACATTCGCCACAGCCTCCATGCGCGACGCGAATGCTGGTGAGTTTGAGTCCGGCACATTCTCCGGTGTCACCAGAATGTAGGGACGACATTCCTGCCACAATGCATCTCGGCTGAAATTGCCCTCATTCGCTTCTTCATTCGAGACCGCCAAATCGCTCGCGATCGCAATCTTGCCGATGGCGCGTCCCGCCTCGGATTTGAACTTTGCTTCGATTCCGAAGGCGCTGAAATCGGTCAACCTGCCCGAGATCAGCAGATAAATGATTACCGGCACGACGATGAGCGCCGCCAACACCGTGTTGTTGTCGAATTTGAGCGCTCTGACCGCAACCACGGCCAGCAGAAAGCCCAAGGCAAGGAAAACGATCGCAATTCCCAATTCGACAAACTGCACCGCAGTGAATTCCATGTTTCTACAATCCGCCGTCGATACCGAGGATCACTTCAATCTTTGAGAGTATTTCAGGCCCGGCGGCCACCCGTCAAATTATCGAAGGCAACGGTTAAACCGGCTTTTCTCAACCCCGTGCAGCGTCGATTGATCCGTGAACTTATGTCGCAAGAGCCATTCACCCTGAACAGGTGTACCCCATGGGCGGATGTGGGAAACTCCGCGCGAATTTGGATCAACCGCGACATGCGGAAAGACGAAGGGATTTCAAAAAATGGCCGAAAGAATTGATGTCGGACGGATCACACTCAACGTGGACCAGATGGGTGACGGCCCGCCATTCATTTTCATCCCCGGCCTCGTGGGTGTGATGAATTCCTGGGACTATCAGCGAAAGATTTTCTCGGATCGCTATCGCTGCATCTCCTTCGATCACCGCGGCTCGGGCGACAGCGATTTTCCCGGACCCGACGGCTATTCGACCCAGCACATCGCCGATGACGTCATCGCGCTGATGGACACGCTGGAAATTGAGAAAGCACATGTGCTGGGCACCTCGACCGGCGGCGCCATCCTGCAGAATCTCGCAATCGACCATCCCGAACGGTTCCGCTGCTGCATCTTCTCGAACACCTGGACCAAGGCCGACGAATATATCCGGCGGGTGCAGACGGCACGCCGGGAGATCGCCCTGGCCGAGGGCAAGGAAGCCTATGTGCGGGTCAGCTCCCTGTTCACCAACGGCTGCATGCAGTTCCGTCACAACCTCGACAAGGTCATGGAGCTGGAGAAGCGCTCGCTCGAGACCATCGCGGAGCCGGAGATCCTGGCCGCACGCATCGATATGACCCTGAACCATGACCGGCTCAGCGAGATCACCCAGATCAAGAACCCGTCACTTGTCGTCGGTACCCGCGACGACGCAACCGTGCCGTTCTACTTCTCCGAAGATCTTCACGAAGCGATCGAAGGGTCGGAGCTCGTCCTCGTAGAGGAAGGTGGCCACTATTCATACCGCCGCCATCCCGAGCAATGGGCCGGGATCGTCGGTCCGTTCCTCGCGAAGTGGGAGGACAAGATCTGATGCGGGTCGGCATCGTCGGCATCGGCTGGTGGTCGGATGTACTGGCCGGGATCATCGCGAAGACGGACAAGCTCGAACTCCGCGCCTGCTACACACGAAGCGAGGACAAGGCGGCCAGGTTCGCCGACGAATTCGACTGCGAGGCCATGCCCTCTTATGAAGCGATGCTCGCGCTCGACGATCTTGACGGGGTCATCCTGACCACGCCAAATTCGGCGCATCTCCCTGGGACCGAGGCGGCAGCGGCGGCCGGCAAGCATGTCTTCGTCGAGAAACCGGTCTCTAACTCGATCGCCGACGGCCGCGCCATGATCGAAGCCTGCGAAGCGGCCGGCGTCGTTCTCGCTGTCGGGCATTCCTACCGGCGCAACGGGGCGTTGCGGCACCTCAAGCACCTCATCGACAGCGGCGAACTCGGACGCGTCAGCCTAGCGGAGGGCGTATTCTCGAACGACAACGGTCTGAAGCTCAAGCCCGGCGTCTGGCGAACGGACCCCGCCGAGATTCCCGGCGGCTGCCTGATGCAGATCGGCATCCATCAGATCGACAACCTGCTCTATCTTCTGGGCGACGCAGGAGAGGTCACGGCATATTTCAACCGGCTCGAAACCGAGCCCGAGATTGAGGATGTCACAGCGCTTCTCATGCAGTTCAAATCGGGTGCCGTGGGCTATGTCGCGGCGGATTACATCTCGCCGCGCCGGTTCACGCTCACGATCCACGGCACCAAGGCCAATGCCTTCTTCGATATCGACAATGACGGTCTGCGTATCCAGCGCACCGGCGAAACGGCGCCGTCACCCGTCGCGTACACGCCCGCCGATCATCTCCTCGTCGAGCTGGAGGATTTCGCCGACGCCGTCAGCGAAGGTCGCAAGCCCGAGATTGATGGCCGTGACGGCCTGCTGCCACTCGCCGTGGTTTTAGCCGCCGCAAAATCATCGAACGAACGCCGTTCGATACCCCTGGCGGAAATTCTGGGTGACGGCTAGGCGAGGCCGGCGATCTCCAGCGCCTTCGAACGGTCGAGGCCGAGCTTCTCTCCTGCCTCCAGCAGCAACACCCATGTCCCCTCGGGAATGAAGATGCCATTCGCACCGCGTTCCTTGCGGGCCGCACGCTCCGGGTCCCCGGGGACCAGCACAGGTTTCTCCGGATCGGCCGGACGGGCGCTCTTGGTGTAGTCGACCATCGCATCGACTTCCCGGGCGATCAGATTCGCATCCCCGAGACGGTGCGGGTCCATGACAATCATGGTCATCGTGTTGATGATCCCGTCGAGGCGCTCGTTGCCGGGCTGAATAGTGCCGCCGCCCGAGAGCGCCCCGGACATCAACTCGGCCATGAGGCAAAGCGCGTAGCCCTTATGTTCCGCAAACGGCTGTAGCGCCCCAAGCGGATCATTGAACATAACCGCCGGATCGCTGGTCGGTTGGCCATCGCTGTCGATGAGCCATTCCTCGGGCACAGTTTTGCCGGAATCATTCGCGACCCGGATCTTGCCCATGGCGACAACGCTGGTCGCCATATCGAGGATAATGGGCTCCTCCGGGTTCGTCGTCGGCATCGCCATCGTGATCGGGTTGGTTCCGAACCGGGATTCGGCACCACGAAACGGCGCCACCATCGTGTGATGATCGGTGACATTTGTGAAGTGGATCGAGATGAATCCCGCTGCGGCTATCATCTCCGCGTAAGTGCCCACACGCCCGATATGATGGGAGTTCTTGAGCGTCGCGACGCAGATGCCGATGGCCCGCGCACGCGTGATCGCGTGTTCCGTGACCTCAGCCGCAACACTCTGGCCGTATCCCTTCTGCCCGTCATACTGGAGGAACACGCCCTCATCGAGATAACGGCGCGCCGAAATATTTGGCACCAGGAGCCCGCGTTGCAGATTGTTCACATAGGCCTGAAATATGCCCACACCATGGCTGTCATGGCCCGACAGGTTCGCGCCGACGAGATGCTCGGACACGATCCGGCACTCGTCTTCGTGACTTCCGCCAAGGCGGACCATTTCGGAAATCAGCGCCGTTAATTCCGCAGCGCGCACAGTTACATCACCGGACACAGATGCCCCCTCGATAAGAAATTCGCGCGGAAGCTAACCGATCAGGCGTCGTCGGTCATCACCCATGCTGAAATGTTGGATGAAATCCGGCACCGTGCCCTAAACGACGGGCGAACGACCACCATCCACGTTGATGGCACAGCCGGTCACATAGGACCCCGCATCGGAGACCAGGAAACAGGCCATGTTGGCAAATTCCTCTGCTTCACCCGCCCGCCCGATCGGAATTCCGGCGCCGCGCCCGGCCATATACTCCTCGTAGGATTTCTCCGGCGCCTGTACCTGATGACGGCGCTCGTGCTGGCCGGATTTGATGAGCCCGACAAGGAGCGCATTCACCAGGATATTATCGGGCGCGCCCTCGCCCGCCATGACCTTGGTCAACGCCATGCCTGCTGCGCGCGATACGGAGGTCGGCGCGCTCCCCGCACCCGGGGCCTTCGCGCTGACCGCCAGCACGTTGATGATACGGCCCCATTTACGTGCCGCCATGCCCGGCATCGCGAGGCGACCGAGACGAATAGCCGCGAACAGCTTGAGATCGAGATCGGCCTGCCAGCGCTCGTCATCGCATTCGAGAAACGGTCCGATGGCGTGCTGGCCGGCATTGTTGATCAGAATATCCACGTCACCAAGGCTGTCGCTGACCGTCTGCCACATCGCCGCAATCTGATCGGTATCGGTCACATCGCAGGGGACGGCCTCGACCTTCACCTTGTTCCCGCCGACGCTGGCCATCACCTCCTCACGCCCCGCCTCCAACCGGTCGGCCGAACGCGAAACCATCGCCACATTGGCCCCCGATTCCGCGAACTTTTTTGCCATCGCCAGACCGAGACCTTCGCTCGCGCCGGTGATCAACGCGGTGCGCCCGTCGAGACGTACATCCATGACTCTCTCCCCAAGTGAAATTTCTTGTGATTGTACGCCCTCTCACACGCTTTGACAGACCCGCCCTTCCGTGGGCAATCTCGCGTGACCTTGAGGATGAATCCATGACCCGTAGCCTGCGCAGACATTCCTCCCATTGGGGGGCCTTCACGGCCGAAATAGACGAAGGCCGGTTCGTCGGCGTACGGCCCTTCGACAAAGACCCCGATCCTTCACCGCTCATAGAATCCATGCCCGACGCGGTCTATGACGAAAGCCGTGTGGCACGCCCGATGATTCGAAAAGGCTGGCTCGACAACGGACCGGGCGGCAATCGGCAACAACGCGGTGCCGAGCCTTTCGTCGCCGTGCCATGGGACGAAGCGCTCGATATCGTCGCCGCGGAGATCGATCGCGTCCGGCACGAACACGGCAACAGCGCCATATTTGGCGGCTCCTACGGCTGGTCGAGCGCTGGGCGCTTCCATCACGCCAAGACGCAGCTACAACGTTTTTTGAATACGGTCGGCGGATTCACCACGCAGAAACACTCCTATTCGATCGCGGCGGGATACGCGATCCTGCCGCATATTCTCGGCTCCGCCCGTGCCGCGATGTCCGACTATACGAGTTGGGATTCGATCGCCGCGAACACCGAACTCATGGTCGCGTTCGGCGGGTTGCCGCTGAAAAACATGCAAGTGCTGTCCGGCGGCCCGGCGGAACATATATCCGGACCTTCACTCAAGGCGGCGGTCAATGCCGGCGTTGAAATCGTCAATGTTTCGCCGATCCGCGACGATGTCGCAGCGCATCTTGGTGCCGACTGGTTGGCACTGCGCCCCAATACCGACGTCGCCCTGATGCTAGCATTGGCGCATACCCTCGAAACGGAAGGACTGGCGGATCATCAGTTCCTCGGTCGCTACTGCGACGGTTACGAGAAATTTCGTCCCTATCTTCTCGGGCAGAGCGACGGTGTCGCCAAGGACGCCGACTGGGCGGCGACGATCTGCGAGATCGATCCCGATACGATCCGGGAGCTTGCCCGGCGTATGGCCGCGAAACGGACCTTCATCAATACCAATTGGTCCCTGCAGCGCGGTGAACATGGTGAACAACCCTTCTGGATGACAGTGACACTCGCCGCGATGCTCGGCGGGATCGGTCTGCCCGGGCGCGGTTTCGGATTCGGGTATGGCAGCATGAGCAATACGGGCAACCCCCGGCGCCCGGCCCCCACACCGTCTCTGTCCACGGGTGATAATCCCTGTCCGGAATGGATCCCGGTCTCGCGCATTTCGGACATGCTGCTGAACCCCGGCAGTGAGTATGAGTTTGACGGGGAGACACGCACCTATCCCGATATCCGGCTGGTCTACTGGTGCGGCGGCAACCCGTTCCACCATCACCAGGACCTGAATCGCCTGGTGCGGGCCTGGCAGCGTCCGGAAACCATTATCGTCAACGAACCATGGTGGACGGCCACCGCCAAATTCTCCGACATCGTGCTGCCGTCCACGACGACGCTCGAACGAAACGACATCGGCGCCACGTCGAAAGATCGCTTCATCATGGCAATGGATAAAACCATCGATCCCGTCGGTGACGCGCGCAACGATTTCGACATTTTCCGGGGCCTCGCCCGCCGCGCGGGTACCGAGGATATCTTTACCGAAGGCCGCGAAGAGGCGGAATGGCTGCGCTATCTCTACGACCGAGCGCGACAACAGGCGGCAGAGCAGGATCTGACCCTCCCCTCCTTTGACGACTTCTGGCAGACCGGCCATGCCGAGACCCCGCGGGCCGAAAAACCGATCGTCATGCTCGAAGCATTCCGCGCCGACCCAGCCGGCGCCGCTCTGAGCTCTCCATCGGGGAAGATCGAGATTTTCTCCGAGGTCGTCGACGGGTTCGGATACGACGATTGCCCGGGCCATGCAGTCTGGCGCGAACCTACCGAGTGGTTGGGTGCCGATACGGCGAAGACTTTTCCGCTGCACATGATTTCGAACCAGCCGCGCACCCGGCTGCACGGCCAGCTGGACAACGGGCGGGTCAGCCGGGACAGCAAGATCCAACAACGCGAACCTGTGTGGATTCACCCCGACGACGCCGCAGCGCGCAATATCAGCGACGGCGATATTGTAAGGATGTTCAATACCCGCGGTGCGACTCTGGCCGGGGTGCACGTTACGACGGAAGTTCGTCCCGGCGTAATTCAGCTTGCAACCGGCGCCTGGTACGATCCGGAGGTGCCCGGCGCCGAGCAGAGCCTCGACAAGCATGGCAACCCGAATGTGCTCACCCGTGACGTCGGTACGTCACAGCTCGGTCAGGGCCCGAGTGCTCAAAGTGCACTTGTGGACGTCGAACTATTCGAGGGTGCGTTGCCACCGGTCACCGCCCACAAGCCTCCCGGCACCGTACCGCGCTGAATCGGGTTGCGGTTAATGAAAACATCAGCTTTTGGTTGCACACAATAGTGACGTTGATACCAAGAGTGGATGAAGGCTAGGATTCGGTCTTTCGTCCATCGGGAGAGCGCGAATGTCGCTCGACTTGTTCGGGTTCCTGAATAACGGCGGCACGGCCAACTTGGTCATGTTGATACTGGCCGGTCTGATACTGGTCGGGGGTGCCGTTGCGATGCACCTGTTCATTCGTCTCAAGCGCCAGCTTGGGCCCTACCTGCACACGTTCGAGACCGCATCCGTCGGCATGACCCACTCGACGCTCGACGGTCGGTGGATTCGTGTGAACACAAAAATGCAGGAAATCACGGGATACTCGAACGAAGAACTGATGGTTCGCAGTATTCGCGATCTTACGCTCAACGACGATATGGATCGGAACGAGGAACTCAATAAGCAACTCGTTGCCGGGGAGATCGATTCCTACGAGCTACAGAAACGATACAGCCGAAAAGACGGCCAGATCGTTTGGGTGAAGGTCACCGCGACCCTGGCCCGAACTGCCGACGGACATCCGGACTACTACATTGCCATTGTTGAAGACATCGATGAGCTCAAACGCGCGGACGTGGCGCGCGAAGAAAGCGAGGCACGCGCGCGCGCATTCTGGGACAACAGTCCGTTCAATCAGACGCTCAAAGACCCGAATGGGAATTTGCTGGACGTCAATGCGACGTACCGACAGACCTATGGCATTCCCGTTACGGATGTCGTCGGGCAAACGCTTTCGGAAGTGCACGATGCCGCATGGGCCCCCCAGATCGACGACTTCGACCGGGAAGTCCTGCGCACCCAAACGACTCAAACGGCGGACATCACCGTTCCGGGCAAGAATGGCGAAGAAATTATCATCCGTATCACCAAGTTTCCGGTTTACGATTCCAGCAATGAAGTGGCCGGTGTCGGCGGCATCTCGTACGACATCACGAACCAGGTCCGCGCCGCTCAAGAAATTCGCGAACGCGAGGAACGGTTTCGCGCCACTTTCGAACAGGCCGCCGTCGGCATCGCGCATCTGTCGTTTGACGGACACTGGCTGCGGATCAATGCACGGTATTGCGAGATATTGGGATACACCGAAGCGGAATTGCGTCAGCTGTCTTTCCGGGACATCACACACCGCGAGGACCTGGCGGACGACCTCGAGGCGCGCGCGGCACTGATCGCGGGGAACGACGAATCATACACCCGGGAAAAACGATATATCCGAAAGGACGGCACACCCGTCTGGGTCGCCGTCACCGCCTCGAAGACCGATCAGTCAGGCTCCCAGGAGCCATATCTGATCGTGGTCATTGAGGACATTTCCGACAGGAAGGATGCCGAGCTTGCGCTCGCAGCCCGGATCAAACAGCAAATGGCGATCATGGATATCGGCCAGCATGCCCTGGTCGAGCCGGATTTCAAGACGCTGTTGAACGATACCGCCAATACGATCAGCACAATTCTGGACGTTGACTTCTGTCTCATTTCCCAACGCGCGCACAAAGGCCGGGAGTTCAGTATCGTCGGCGCCAATGACGCGGGCCGGAAATATATCGGCTGGCCGGTGGAACCCCGCATTCGGCATTTGAAGACGGTGTTCGACGCCCCTGCCCTGATGCCGGTCGTATTCCACCGCGGGGATCCGGATGGCCCCGATGTGACGAGCCCGATCATGGAAGATATCGGCACGGTCTCCGCTGCGAGCGTGGTCATCGCCGGCGAAGACGACACCCCGCGCGGAATTCTGATTATTCACAACCGCACCCACCGCGACTTTACCGACGATGATGTCACGTTTCTGCAAACCGTCGCCAACATCCTGTCCGCCACGATTTCGCGGGAATTGATCGCAAAGGAACTCGCCGAACGCGAGAAGATGCTCGACACGGTTCTCGAAAACGCCGCCGACGGGATCATTGTCGCTGACTCGCAAGGCGACATCATTTTGGCGAACCGCGCGAGCGAAGACATATTCGATTTCGACCATGAAGCCATGCTCCGCATGAACCTTCGTGATCTGGTGCCGATCACCTATCCATCGCCGTCGGGCAGTTCGGATGTCGGCCCCCGACCCCAATTCTCGACACGAGAGATGATCGGGATCCGCCGGGATCAATCGAAAGTTCCTATCGAAGTGGCGATGACGCAGTTCGATGGCCCCGCCGGCACGATGCATATTTCGCTGGTCCGCGACATTACCGAACAAAAATCCCTGCAATCACAGCTCACGCAGGCGTCGAAACTGGCTACGGTCGGAGAAATGGCAGCCGGGATCGCACATGAATTGAACCAGCCACTGAACATCATGCGCATGGCCGCCGACAACGTCCTCATCCGGGCCGACGCCGGAACGGCCGACCTTGACCATGCGACGGAAAATCTCAACCTGATCAGCGAACAAGCGGGTCGGATGGGCAAGATAATCCTGCATATGCGGGTCTTTAGCCGCCAGGACACGTCAGATTTCGTTGCATTCGACCCCGCACAGGCGGTTCGCAATGCAACGGAACTGATGCGCGGGCAACTCGAACTTGAGGGCATCGAGCTGGACGTCGGGTTCCCCTCGGAAAATCATGCCGTTCTCGGCAGCGAATCTCAGTTGGAACAGGTGCTCATCAACATGATCACCAACGCGCGTGATTCCATCCGCGAACAGGCACCGAATGAAAATGGCGGCGCCGGTATTGGGGCTATCGGTGTGAGTCTGATCGAAAACACGGACGACGCCGTGGTTTGCATTCGCGTCCGCGACACGGGCGGCGGCATCTCCGACGCGAGCCTCGAACGCATCTTCGACCCGTTCTTTACGACAAAGGAAGTGGGAGTCGGGACCGGTTTGGGCCTTTCCGTGAGCTACGGAATTGTCAACGCGATGGGCGGCACAATTGTCGCGCAAAACATCGAAGGCGGTTGCGAGTTCACCGTGGAACTGCCAATCACCCAGGAGGCCGAAGTTGACACCTCCGAAGGTCTACCTACTCTCCAAGCCCAAGAGCTTCGATAACAAATCTCCGCAAGACGCGAAGCGGCAACGGCTTCTCTATGATCGTGAACACATCGGGTCGCCGCTTGTAGGCCGCCTCGAGCGACGTCGGGTCCCCTGTCATCAGGATGATTTTCATCTCGCCGCCACGGTGCGACAGTTCGTCGACCGTCGTCACGCCATCCATGACGGGCATTCGGATATCCATGATGACGAGGCTGGGGATCTGGTCATCAATGATCTCCAAGGCCTCGGCGCCGTTTCCAGCCTGAAAAATGACGACATCGAGGTCGGACAAACAATCGACCAGTTGATTGCGTTGGAGTTCCTCGTCATCGACGATGAGAATCGCGCGCCGGCGCGATGCCTCGGGTGGAGTATTTTCGTACAACAAAGCCATTGCATTCGCCTTCCACGGTGTTGATGAACTTGCGAACAACCCCCATAGATAGAACTACAGACTCATTGCATACCTGATAAAGAGAAATTTACGGTTTCAGGTCAATGTCGATGCAAAACCCCCAAAAATGGTATAATAGCGTTCAATAACAGTGGCTTATGCGGTATTATCGCGCCCCGGATGAACGGTGCCACAAGCCTTGCAGGTGCGCCGTTCTTCGGAATTATAGAACGCCTCAAATAACGGCGGCAGGTCCTTCACAATGTTGCCGACATGCAACTCCACCCGGTGCAGCAGTTCGTCGCAAGCGCCGCAGAACCATTCGAACCCATCGAGTTGATCGTCAGGGCGTCGCCGCTCGACCACAAGACCGACACTTCCCGGCTCGGGACGTTGCGGCGAGTGACGAACATGCGGCGGCAGCAAGAATATATCGCCTTCGTTGATCGGGAGATCGCGCGGCCGTCCGTCCTCCATGATCGTGAGGACCATGTTGCCTTCGAGCTGATAGAAAAATTCTTCATAGGGATCATCGTGAAAGTCGGTCCGCCGGTTCGGCCCCCCGACCACCATCACGATGAAGTCGGTATCCCGCCAGACCACCGCATTCCCGACCGGCGGCTTCAGAAGCTCGCGATGCTCCTCGATCCATGACTGGAAGTTAAAGGCTTTCAGGGACGACATCTCCCCGTCACTCCGCTGCGGCATCGAACTGCCGGAAATCATATCCGGTGTCCGCCGCGAATGCATCGATCAGGCGGGTCGTAATCGGGCCAGGAATTTCGAACTTGGGTGTGAAACCATCCACAGACGAAACCGGCGTCGCGCAGATCGCGCTCGAGGTAATGAAACATTCCTCTGCCTGGGCAACGTCGTACATGGTGAAAAGTTTCTCCACGAGCGGAATGTTCAGCCGCTCACATAGTTCGAACAGAACCTTCCGTGTGA
The DNA here is from genome assembly GCA_039980135.1 of Alphaproteobacteria bacterium. Taxonomy (NCBI): domain Bacteria; kingdom Pseudomonadati; phylum Pseudomonadota; class Alphaproteobacteria; species Alphaproteobacteria bacterium. The sequence goes on along the minus strand of JBDXCV010000007.1, from coordinate 52,321 downwards.
CCCCTTCCAGGATGTTCCTTTCCGGCGCGGTCCAGACCACACCATCACGAACGAGAAAAAAGTTCGCCACGGACGTCTCGGCGATGTTCCCGTTCAGATCGAGCATCAGCGGCAGGGAGTCCCGGGTGGCCGCGTCCAGTTCCGCAAGAATTTGATTCATCTTGCTCGTCACCTTGGCACGGGTCTCCACACACTCTGGCGGGTTGCGCCGAACGGACGATACCGTGAACCTCAATCCGTTCGCATAATTGCGCGCAATTGCGGCCGTATCGACCGGCCGGAAGAAGATCATGACCGTTCCCGGACCCGCCGCGTGCACCCGCATCGACGGCGTATCCACACCGCGCGTTATCCAGTGGCCAACCCGGTACATCGCATTCGCCCCAAGGCGGTCCGCATTGGCGGCCAGCAGCTTTTCAGTAGCCGCCGTCATCTCCGCCGGTGTCATACCGGGATCTATCCGCACATAGCGAAGCGAGCGATACAGGCGATCGATATGGTCATCCAGGCGATATAACTTGTTACCAAAACAAGGTGTTACCTCGTAAACGCCATCACCCCAGAGGAACCCCCTGTCGAACGGCGAAATGCGCGCGTCGGCCGTCTCGACAATATCGCCGTTGAGATAAATCAGTGGGTCATCGCTCATCAGAGGCTCTCCTCGCTTTCGCTCCAGAATCTGTATTTCCACGGAAGCACAATTCGTACTGCGACTCCATGGGCTGCGCACCTATGCTGTGTCGCCGCACCAAATGAAGGATCTGAACTTGCGCCGTGAAATTCTAGGGATATTCGTCGTACTGGGCGTTGGTGTGTGCTTTGCGCTGTCCAACACGCTTGCGGGTCTTTCCTACACGGGCGGGGCGGACCCCTTATCGGTTTCGACGGTTCGCTATTTTCTGCCCGCCCTGCTCCTCATCGCCGTGCTCGTCATAACCGGCAAACCCCTAATGTTGCCCCGGCGTGAAGGCGTAACGGCCATCGCTCTGGGCCTCGTCACGGTCGTATATTCCTGGTCGGTACTGGCGGCTATCGAGATCCTCCCGGTCCCGCTCGCCATCCTGATTTTCTACCTGTTTCCCCTGATCACATCGTTCCTGATCGTGATCCTGGGCTGGGAGCGGCTCCGCCTGACGACAATCATCTCCGCTATCGTTGCCTTTTCCGGTCTCGCACTCGCACTCGGTGTAAGCGGCGACACCCTAAATCCGCTCGGCATCACGTTTGCTGCGATCGGGGCCCTGGGACTGGCCATTGTTTCGGTGGTGAGCAGCCGCGTAATCCGAAGCGGCGACCCGCGCCAGGTCACGCTCTACGTCGCCGCCACGGCAGCCCTGTCGTTCCTCGCCCTGACGCTTGTGCGCGGCGAGTTTCTGCTGCCGACCACATCGACGGCCTGGTGGGGCTTCGTCGCCAACAACCTGTTTTTCGCCGCGGCGTTGATCGGCTATTTCCTGGGCATCCAGATGATCGGGCCTGTGAAGACGACCTTGTTTTCCTATATCGAGCCAGTCGCCACCATCGGTGCCGCCTACATTCTCTTGAGTCAGCGACTGGAGATAATCCAGATCGCCGGCGTCCTCATCGTCGTCGGTGCCCTTATTGCCGCTGGTCGCGCCAGTACACGGCGCCAACCGAACGTCCCGAAGAATTCTGCGCGCTAGCCGATGTGCGCGGTCGATGAAATCTCGACCAGAAATTCCGGTTTCACCAACTCCGCCTTGATGCAGTAACGCGCCGGCGGATTGTCCCCGAAATATTCGCGATACACTTCGTTCATCCCGGCATAGTCGGCCAGATCCGCAAGAAAAATCTGGTTGAATGCGACATCGGCAAGCGTGCCACCGCCGGCCTCGACCACGCTGCGAATGGATTCGATCACATGTCGGGTCTGGACCTTGATGTCACCCACGCCGACGCTGTTCCCGTCAGCATCCATGGCAAGAATGCCCGAAACATAAATGGTGTTCCCGACCCTGACGCCCGGCGAATAAGGCGCGAGCGGTGGCGGTGAGCCGAGCGGGATAATCGCTTCATGGGCCATGTCGACCTCCATTTTTTGGAATGATGAACTAACGCGCGAAAAATTCCGCGACAATCTCGTTGAACTCCCCCGGGACGGTCCGGGAACATGCATGCCCGCCATATTCGAGCAGGACATATTCGGCCGCCGGGATGGCCTTCGCCAACGCTGTAGAAAAATAGGCTGGGGTCTGGTGATCGTCGCGCGCGCACAATATGAGGGTCGGAACATCGATACCCGACAACTGATCGCGTCGGTCGAACGCCTGGACCGCCTCGATCCGGCTGGTCATGACCGAAACCGGCGCCAGCATGGCAACCTGCGCAGCCTGCTGCTTTTCCAGCAAAGCGGCGTTGTTTGCAATCCAGTCCGGCGGATAGAGCATCAGGCTCGTCATATCGCCATAGATCTCCGGGCCCTGGTTTTCCAGAATCGAACGCCGCACACGCCACACCTTCGACCGGTAGGCATCGCCATGGGTGGTACTGGCATAGATCACCAACCTGCGAAGACGTTCGGGGTTCTCGATCGCGATGATCTGACCGATGTTCCCGCCCGTCGAATGACCCAGATAATCGAGCGATCCAATGCCCAGCGCATCGAGCAGCGCCAGCAGATCGTCGCGCAGCTGCTCAATACTGGCTACCGGTTCATGGCTGGTGCGGCCGGTACCGCGCTGATCATAGGAGATGACGGTGTGAGTGCGTGAGAAGAACGCGACCTGCTCGGCCCAATAGTTCGCGGTTCCCCCCATACCGGCGACCAGCAACAACGGCGGGCCATCGCCCTGGATATCGTAATAGTGGGTTATCCCGTTGGCTTCGATCTGGGCCATCACGCCTCCCCGTCGATGATCGGTCCGCTTGTAGCGACAATCAGGATTTCGGCGGATCGAACGGCATGATCTCGCCGAAAGCGTCGGCAACTTTCGCACCGTATTCCTTGGTCACACGCTCCTTGACCGAATGGGGCATCGTCACATCATCGCGCTCAATGGGGCCGGTGAGAATAGTGAGCTGGACGGCGTCCCCCTCACCCACATTGTTGAATTCCCGGTAGACGCCCGGCGGACAGGAAAATACATCCCACTGGTTCAGCACGCGCTTATGCTCAATGGGATCGCCGACCCGGTACTCGATCGAACCCTGCAACACCATGAAGGTTTCAAAGGTTTCATTATGGTCGTGCAAACATGGTCCCTGCCCCGGCGGCATCACGGAGATGAACATGGTGGTTCCGTTCGCACCGATGATGGGCGCCCGGTTGCCGAACGGGCTCTTCGTATCTTCGAGAATCACCGCCATGATCTTGCGGGCGAAGAATATCTCCCAGGCGTCCTGCGGCACCCAGGCAAGGTCATCGGTCGTCGACATCGGCTCCAGCTTATCGAAACGCGCAATGCGCGCGTCCATCTCCTCGGCCGTCGGCGTGAATATCTCGGTCGGCATATCTCCGCTCCCTCTTGCCGTTTCAGAAAGAGGGAGCCTAGCGGAGATTCCGGAGCCTCACTAGACCGGGAAGTATGTGTCCAGCCAGCCTTTGACCGTGTCGCGTGCGCGTGTGCTGTCCAGCGAAAACGGGAAATGATCCACGTCCGACGCGAGGACCAGGTCGCAGGGCTGTTTCGAATGCGCGAAGAGCTGCAACGACTGGTCTGTCGGCGTGACGGAATCATCCGCGGCATGAAACAGAAGCACCGGGCGCGGAGAGATGTCCGCGATTACATCATTCGCGCGGAAGTCATACATGCTCTGCGCCGTCTCGGCCGGGAACTCCATGAGCACATTTTTGCCCATATGCCCACGCAGATGCTCGGGGATCGGGACGATGTCCCATCGCCCGACCATCAGCGATTCCCCGGTCTTCTCACGGTGCGCCTTACCTTCGGTCAGAATATTCTGGAAACGAGCCCATTCCTCGTCGGATTTGTGCTGGAGGCGGAACTTGCTCTCACCATCGCCCCAGCCACAGGACGAAATCACCGCGGCAATACGCTTGTCCACACCGCCCGCATAGACGGCGACAGCCGCCCCGAAACTGTGGCCGATCACGCCGATACGGTCCGCATCTACATAAGGCTGCTCGGCGAACCAGGTCACGGCGTTCTTCACATCCTCGACCTGGTCCTCGCACATCACCCATCCGGTCTCGCCCTCGCTGTCTCCGCAGCTGCGGAAATCAAACCGCATGACCGCATATCCCCACTCGCACAGCATGTTCGACAGGATTTCCGGCGTGGACCCGTCCTTGCCGGTTCCGAACCCGTGCAGGACGAGAAATGCCGGGCGCGATTCCCCGGGTGCGAGGTCCGAGGGCGTGTGGACCACGCCCGCGAGCGTCAGTCCGTCGGACGTGAATGAGACATTCTGTTCCAATTGATGTTCCCCCTAAGAATTCCCTGGTTCATCCGCGCGCAGGGCTTGCCGATCGATTTTACCGGTCCCCGTCTTGGGCAGGTCACTGCGAAACTCCACAATGCGCGGATATTTATATGGGACAAGCTTGGCCTTCACAAAGTCCTGCAAGCTCTTTGTCGTCCCGTCGCCATGCGCGGCATCCGACTTCATCACAACCCAGGCCTTGGTGGTCATCAGACCATCGTCGGCGGCCACGCCGAGCACGCAACTTTCCTGTACGTCGGGATGGTCGTTGAGGCAACGCTCGATCTCAAGCGGGTAAATCCATTGCCCACTGACCTTGATCAGATCATCGGCCCGACCGTCGAATTTGTAGAACCCGTCCGCATCGCACCGAAATCGATCGCCGGTATAAATCCAATCGCCACGCATCGTGTCGGCCGTCTTGTCGGGCTGATTCCAGTAGAACGGCGCCTGGGAATCACCGCGCACCCACATGGTCCCCGGCTCGCCCGGTGCGACCGGCGCGTCCTCCATGTCGACAAGTTTGATCTCGTAACCTGGAATGCGCTTCCCGGCCGCACCCTGACGGATGTCACCGGGATAATTGCTGACATAGATGTGCAAGACCTCCGTCGAGCCAAGGCCCTCAACGATGTCCAGGTCGTAGCGTCGTCGCCACTCGTTGAAGGTCTCCTCGGGCAACGGTTCGGCGGCGGAAATGCACAGGCGCAGGCACCCCAGGTCCCGATCCTCGCCGCCTTCATGCGCAACCAGCGCGTTGTAGAGGGTCGGCAACCCGAAGAACACGGTCGGTCTGTGCCGCTCGATCGCATCGTAGATCGGTGCCGGCTCGGGGCGACCCGCGTTGAGGACCACCGCGGCACCCGCCGAAAAGGGAAACGTGATCGAATTTCCGAACCCGTAGGCGAAGAATATCTTGGGCACCGAATAGACGACATCGTCTTCCGACAATCTGAGGACAGACCGGCCGTAGCTCAGGTCCGTGTAGAGCATATCGTGCTGCAGATGCACGATGCCCTTTGGACGGCCCGTGCTGCCGGAACTGTACATCCAGAATGCCATCTCGTCGCGATGGGTGTCGGCCGCGTCCAGCACCGTCGCCTCACCCTCGACGAACATGTCCCAGTCCTGCACATGGGCCGCCACGGACGCCACTGTCTCGTCGTGGGCGCGGTCTTTCGTGCCCGCATTCGCAACAATGACCCGGTCTACCGTAGGCCCCTCTTCCAAAGCTTCGCGGAGCGTGTCCAATAGGCCGGCTTCGCAGATCACAACCGGCGCGGCACTGTCTTCGATGTAGTAACGGAGCAGATCCGGGGTTGAGAGAATGTTGATCAACACCGGGACAAACCCCGCCCGAACCGCTCCGAAGAACGCGGCCGGATAGACCGGCGTATCGTCCAGCACCATCGCCACACGATCACCGCGCCGGAGCCCGCAACCGCGGAGCGCGTTCCCCGCCTGTGCGGCAACGTCGCACAATTCCTGATATGTCAGTTTGACTTCGGCGGTGAGAATGGCGGGCCGAACGCCACGGCCGGCATCGAGATTCCGGAACAGAATTTCGCTCGCGTTGTAACGCTCCGGAACGGAGAATCCGATTTCACGCGCGCCCGCCGTATCGGTACCGACCGGATCATCGACAAGCCGCTTCGGCTCACTATCCTGCGCCATGACGTAAATCCTCCCCCCGAGAATTTATAGCAATCCGGACGCGCTATCGCCGCACGGAAAAGCCCGCCGTTGGATTGGCGGCGGGGCCCGCACAATGTTCTGAAGTTCAGGCGCGTTTTCGCATGATGATCCGCAACGCGATCAGTAAAACGAAGGCGCCGACGACCGCGACGACAAGGCTGCCAAGATTGACCCCATCCACATCTCCAAGACCGAGTGTTCGTGCGACGATCCCGCCAAGAAACCCGCCCGCGGCCCCAACAAGCACCGTAACGATGATGCCGCCGGGATCATCTCCGGGTATCAGAAACTTGGCGATCAGACCGGCAATCAGGCCCAATACAAGCCAGGAAATAATGTCCATTTCCATCGAGAACTCTCCTTGTCCGTGCACCCCTCCGGCGCAATGCCAAAATCTAGTTTTCCGGCCCGACTCGCGTCAAAACCGATCTGTCTTGATCTGCCTCAATGGCGATATCGAAATTCATCGCAAAGTAGCATTGGCCTTGGGAATTCAGGACGCAGAATGAAATGAACGACGGCGCATCTCGGAAAATCCTGCCCGCGGTGATGTTCATCATCCTCGGGCTCGGTTCCGCACAGGCCCAGGAGATGGTTGGTGACCCCGACGCCGGTGCGAAGTTCGCGCAGCGCGTTTGTGCCGCCTGTCACGTTGTCGGTGGCGACTGGCCCGCAAACCCGCGCAATCCTGCGCCGGCGTTCGAGAATATCGCGCGCGAGCCATCGGTCACCCCCATTGGGCTGAGGGTGTTCCTCAACTCGCCGCATCGCAACATGCCCAGCCTGATTCTCAGCGAGAAAGAGGTGGATGATGTGATTGCCTACATCATGGGGTTGCGGCCGGGAGGATGATCTGCGGACCGGTCAGTCCGATGAACGGTCGACCGGGTCGTCGTCGATCAGGATGCGACGTGCCGCCCCGTCAAGATCGTCATACTGGCCGGTGCGTATCGACCAGATGAATGCCGCGAGCCCGACCGCGCCAAGCAGCAATGCGACTGGAATGAGAATCGCGAGGATATTCATGTCGTCCCGTCCGATGATCCGCGCTTCAATCGCAGCGCATTTGCCGTCACCAGCAGCGACGACGAGGACATGGCCACCGCCGCAACCAGCGGCGTAACGAATCCGGCCATCGCAAAGGGCACCGCAATAATGTTGTAGATAATCGCAAGTGCGACATTCTGCTTCGTCAACCGGTTGGCCTGCCGGCCCACCGCCAACGCGACGGCCACCGGCTCGAGCCGATCACCCTGAAAGACGAGATCCGCCTGAACCTGGCTCACATCCGCAGCCGACGCCGGCGACATGGAGGCATGTGCCGCGGCCAGCGCAGGCGCATCGTTCAGCCCGTCACCCACCATCAGCACATGGCGTCCAGCGGCTTCAAGCTCGCGCAGGCGCGCCACTTTGCCGGTCGGCGATACCCCGCCACGCCGCTGGTTGATTCCGATGGCCTCGCCCACGCGGTTCACGACTTCCGTGCGATCCCCTGACAGAAGTTCGACCTGATAGCCACGCGCCAGAAGCGCGTCCACGGTCCGTGCAGCATCGGGTCGCACGGCATCGTCGAAGGCAATCCCGGCCAAGGGATTACCGTCGCGTGAAAGCCAGAGCTCCGACCCGGTTCCCTTCGCGGGCAGTTGGGCCGCGCCACACCAGTCGCGCCGCCCCATGCGCCAGGACACCCCATCGATGGTCCCCGTCACGCCACATCCTGAAATTTCACGCGCGTCCTCGGGTGGCTGAGCCGTTCCGAACGCCGCCTGAACGGCACGCGACAGCGGATGCTGACTGGCGGCCGCCAGACGCGCCGCGACCCGACGATGAGTCTGCGAGATTTCATCTCCGTTGGTCAGGACCGCGCGCCCCGCGGTCAGGGTACCGGTCTTGTCGAACACGATCGTGTCGATCCCGGCCAATCGCTCGAGCGCATCGCCCGATCGCAGCAGAATACCGCGCTTGAGCAAACGTCCGCTCGCAACCACCTGCACCACCGGAACGGCCAGCCCCAGCGCACAGGGACAGGTGATGATGAGCACCGCCACCGCATGCAGGAGGGCAACCTGCCAGCCCGCAACGCTGAACACGACCCAGCCCGCAAACGTCGCCGCCGCCAGAATGTGTACGGCCGGGGCATACCAGCGCGCGACCCGGTCGGCGATCCGCACAAAACGCGCGCGTCCCTGCTCCGCATCCTCTATCAGGCGAACGATCTCGGCGAGCAACGTGTCTTCACCAGTTCGCCCGACGCAAATGGCCACGGGCGCATTCAGGTTCATCGTGCCGGCGAATACCGTATCGCCTCCCCCGGCCCCCTGGGGCTGTGACTCTCCGGTGACGAGGCTCGCATCGATATCGGTCGTACCGCGCAGGATCTCGCCATCGACGGGAAAACGTTCTCCCGGCGCCACGCGCACCGTCATCCCCGGTGCGAGATCGTCAACCGCCACGTATGCAAGTGACCCGTCCCCGGTCTCGACCAGCGCGGAGGTCGCGCGCAGCAATAATAGCCGTTCCGCCGAACGCCGCGCCTCCGCGCGGGCGCGCAAATCCAGATAGCGGCCCACGAGAAGGAAAAACAGGAGCGTGACCGACGCATCGAAATAGGCATGTACCCCGCCCCCAATGGTCTCCACCAGGCTCACGGTCGCCGCAAGAATCACCGCCAGGGAGATCGGCACATCCATGTTGGTATGGCCACCGCGCAACGCCGCCAGCGCCGAACGAAAGAATGGCCGTCCCGAATAGGCGATGGCCGGCAGCGCGATCAGGCCCGACAGCCAGTGGAGGAAGTCGCGCGTGGTGGCGTCCATGTCCGACCAGAGGCCGGCCCAAACGGAAATCGACAGGAGCATGACATTGGCGGCGGCGAAACCGGCTACGCCCATCGCCCGCAGCAACGCCGTACTCTCCGCCGAGCCCTGTGACGCGAGGATATCGGGATCGAACGGAATGGCACCGTAACCCAACGCCTCGACGCTATCGACGATGCCGCGCGCGACATCAGCCACGCCGTGCCAGCGCACATAAAGGCGACGCGTGGAAAAATTCACCCGCGCCTCGGTCACGTCATCGCGGGCACGCAATGTGCGTTCGATACGGGCGATACAATTGGCACAATGAACACCCTCGACCAGAAGGTTCAGCGCATGCTCGTCGACGCCAACAGGTATGGCCCGCAACGCGAGATCACTGGATAAAACCGGTCCGACGCGGTTGGGTCCGTGGGCTTGTGAGTTGAGCGCTACTTCGACCATATGCGCGTCTCGACCAGATACGGCAACGCGCCGGGTCGGCTGACTTCGATCCGGACGTCCCATTGCCCCGGCGCGGGCGGTGTGATGTCCGCCACATAGCGACCATTCTCATCGCCATTGAGCGCCGTGGAAAAATCGATACCTTCGGCGACCGGGCGCCGGAAGGTGGCGGACACGACGCGGTCCCGCACCGGTCGGCCGTCCGCCGTCAAAAGTGCGAAAGTCAGGCGTCCGGCGCCCGGCCCGCCCGATGCATACGCCGCCTCGGCGGTCCAGCCGAGCCGTCGCTGGGCATCACCGCGCGCAAGTTCGTCGTTGAACGCGATGCCCTTGCGGTAGGCGTCTTCAGTCGAAAGGCCGGTCCAGCTGTCACGTGCAAACCAAAAAAAGATGCCGTTCACCAGGAAGACCACGGCGAAGAACGTGATCAGGCTCAACAAAACCGTGCGGCCGGTAATCTCGCGTCCCGGACCAATCACCGGACCGGCCCCTGGAAGCTGCTGTCGGTGCGCGCCACGTCGCCAGAGCCCGTGTCGGTCACCACAAATTCGAGATCACGCGCGGATACCACCCGATCGCGCGGCACCGTCACGAACACATGAAAGGCATCGATCGTATCCGGCCCGACCGTGAAGACCGGCAGACCATCTTCGCCCCCGACGCGGCTGACATCCGCACCTTCAAGGCCGACGACCGAAAGCTCGAACTCCCGGTTTTCATGCCGTTTGTTGGCAATCTTGAGGGTGTAGGCGTTGCGCACGGAGCCGTCCGACATGGTCGTGAACAGCGGGCTGCGCTCATGCTGGACGCTCGTACTGACAATCGGGCGTGACGCCAGCGCATAGACCATGATCGCGGCGACAATGACGATCATGCCGGAATACAGATATGTCCGGCCGCGGAAGAGTTTGAATCGGGGTGTTTCGGCGCGCGCGGCCTGGTCGGCCATGTTGAGGGTGCCATAGGAAATCAGGTTGGGTGGCCGCCCGACCTTGTCCATCACTTCGTTGCACGCGTCGATGCACAACGCGCAGGAAATGCACTCGAGTTGCAGGCCATCACGAATGTCGATGCCCATCGGGCAGACTGCAACACACTGGTTGCAGTCCACGCAATCGCCCCGGCCCTCCCAACTCTCGTTGGCCTTGTGGGAGCCTCGCGGTTCACCGCGGGTGGCGTCAAAATTCACGATAAGCGTGTCTTCGTCGGCGAGCGCAGCCTGAATGCGCGGCCAGGGGCACATATATGTGCAGACCGCCTCGCGGGCGTGTCCTCCGAATGTGTAGGTGAATGCGGCGAGCAATCCGATCCAGACATAGGTCGGCGTCGCGGCTTCGAAATTCACGAGGTCAACGGCCAGGCCCGGCGCATCTGCGAAATAGAAGACCCAGGCGCCACCCGTCGCCACGGCAATCAACAGCCAGGACACATGCTTACTGACCTTGCGGGCGATTTTCCCGAAAGACCAGGATGCACCATCCAGCCGCATGCGCGAGTTGCGATCCCCCTCCCAAAAGCGTTCCACCGCGATGAACAAATCCGTCCAGACCGTTTGCGGGCACGCATAACCACACCATGCCCGCCCGACGGTGGCAGCCGTGAGAAACAGGCCCATCGCAGAGAGAATCAGCAGACCGGTGATGAAGAACACCTCCTGCGGCCAGATCTCGATAAAGAAGAAATAGAAGCGGCGCGCCGGCAGATCGAGCAGGACCGCCTGGTCCGGCGCGTTCACGCCCCGGTCCCAGCGCAGCCACGGCGTCACATAGTAGATCGTCAGGGTGACGATCATGAGTATCCACTTGAACTTCCGGAAGTTCCCGCGCGCACGCTTCGGATAGATTTTCGAACGCTTCTTGTGAAGCGCGCGGCGGCCCTTCTTGTTGACCGGCTCAACATCAACCGTTTCGACTGGAGGCATGAGGGCCGCGTCGGTCATGTTCTACTCTCCGCCTCCCAGCGCGTGCACATAGACCGCGAGTTGCTTTCGCGTGACCTCGTCCAGCCGACCTTCCCAGGCCGGCATCACGCCATTCCGTGCATTCGCGACGGTCTTTCTGATTTCGTCCCTGGAACCACCATAGAGCCAGATCGCATCCGTCAGGTTCGGACCGCCCAGCTCGCGGATACCTTTGCCGCTCTCCTGGTGACAGGACGAACATTGTTCGCGGAACACCGTTTGGCCACGCGCCGCCGCTTCCTGTTCATGGTCCTGATCCGAAATCTGCAGTACATACTCCACGACGTCGTTCACCTCTGCGCGTGTCAGCAACTCGTCCGCCAGGAATGCCGGCATCTGATTGAACCGGGTATCGTCATGATCGGACCGGATTCCGACCCGTATCGTGTCGAAAATCTCGCGCGGGTTTCCGCCCCATATCCAGGCATCGTCATTCAGGTTGGGAAACCCGGGCGCGCCGGCGCCACCCGCGCCGTGGCACTGGGAGCAATTCACGGAGAATGCGGACTTACCCCCCGCAACCGCGAAGTCGAACAGGTCCGGGATGTCACGAATTTCCTCGAGGCTCGCCTGCTCGATCCGGTCCCGGAATACGCTCTGGGCGGCCCGCGCATCGACGATTTCCTGGCGCACGGCCTCACGTTGGGAGTAGCCCAGCACACCCTTCGTGTAGTCATTCACGAGCGGGATCGACGGCATCGCGATCATGAAGGCAATGCCCCACGCGATCGTGACGTAGAAGGTGTAGATCCACCAACGCGGGATCGGCGAGTTGAGCTCCCTAATGCCGTCCCACTCGTGGCCCGTTGTCCGCTGGCCCGTCACTTCATCAATGTCATGCTCGGCCACGGTATCAATCCTCCTTCAACGGAATTTTTGCGGCCTCGCGGAACTTCTCGGCGTTCCGCGGCCACAATACAAAAGTAACCACCACCGCGAACAAGACGACGAAGTAGATCAGTCCGCCGGTTTGGGCGAGGCCGGCTATGGTTTCGTAGTTCATCACGCCCTCCTACCGGCTGTTGGCCGTTGCATCGAAGCTGTCGAAATCGACCAGCGTACCGAGCATCTGCATGTAGGCGATCAGCGCATCCAACTCGGTCACCTTGTCGGCCTCGCCGTCGAACACCCGCGCCTGGGCCCCGGGATAACGCGCCAGCAACGCATCCACATCGCCTTCGTCCGGATTTGCCTGTGCTTCGACATCGGCAACCGCGTTCGCGATCATCTCGTCGGTGTAGGGAACGCCGACCGTACGATTGGCAACGAGATGCCGATCCATATCCTGATAGTCGAGACGGTTGGTGGCGAGGAACGGATAGCCGGGCATGACCGATTCCGGCACGATCGAACGCGGGTCGATCATGTGCGTCGCGTGCCACTCATCCGAATAGCGCCCCCCGACCCGGGCCAGGTCCGGACCCGTGCGTTTCGACCCCCACTGGAACGGATGGTCATACATGGATTCCGCCGCCAGGCTGTAATGGCCATAGCGTTCCACCTCGTCGCGCAGGGAACGGATCTGCTGACTGTGGCAGGCGTAGCAACCCTCGCGGATGTAGATGTTCCGCCCCGCGAGTTCGAGCGGTGAATAGGGTCGTACACCGCGCACCTTCTCGACCGTGCTGTCGAGCCAGTAGAGCGGTGCGATCTCCACCAGGCCGCCGATTGCGACGACGACCAGGATACCGATGACCAGGACGATCGAGTTTTTCTCGAAAAAGGAATGCTTGATCATGTTCGTCTCCTAGGCCCGCGCCGCGGCCGTACCGGCCATGGGTGCTTCCGCCCGCACTTCGCCCCGGATCGTTCGCCAGAGGTTGTAGATCATCACCAGCATCCCGATGACGAACAGCAGGCCGCCCACCGCGCGGATGACATAGAAGGGATGCATCGCCTCGACCGTTTCGATGAACGAGAATTCGAGGAAACCGAGATTGTCATAGGCGCGCCACATCAGGCCCTGCAGGATCCCCGACACCCACATCGCCGTGATGTAGAGGACGATACCGATGGATGAGATCCAGAAATGGACGTTGACCAGCCGCAGCGAATACAGCCGCGCCTGTCCCCACAGCGGCGGGACGACGAAGTAGATCGCGGCAAAGCTGATATAGGCGACCCAGCCGAGGGCACCCGAATGCACGTGGCCGATCGTCCAGTCGGTATAATGGCTGAGGGCATTCACGGTTCGAATGGCCATCAGCGGACCCTCGAAGGTGCTCATGCCGTAGAACGCCAGGGATACGACCATGAAGCGGATCAGCGGGTCGGTGCGAATCTTGTCCCATGCGCCCGACAGGGTCATCAGACCGTTCACCATGCCGCCCCATGAGGGCATCCAGAGCATCACCGAGAAGACCATCCCGAGGGTCTGGGCCCAGTCCGGCAAAGCCGTGAAGTGCAGATGATGGGGGCCGGCCCAGATGTAGAGGAAAATGAGCGACCAGAAATGGATGATCGAAAGCCGGTACGAGAAGATCGGCCGATCCGCCTGCTTGGGCAGGAAATAATACATGATGCCCAGGAAACCGGCTGTCAGGAAGAAGCCGACGGCGTTATGCGCGTACCACCACTGGGTCAGCGCATCCTGTACACCCGACCAGGCGATATAACTCTTGGAACCCATGAGGCTCACAGGCACCGTCGCATTGTTCACCAGATGCAGCATCGCCACCGTGACGATGAAGGCGAGGAAGAACCAGTTCGCGACATAGATATGCGGCTCGCGACGCTTCCACAGCGTGGCCAGGAAGACCAGCAAGTAGGTCACCCAGACAATCGTCAGCCACAAATCGACATACCATTCGGGCTCCGCATACTCCTTGGACTGGGTGACCCCCAGCAGGTAGCCCGTCGCGGCCAGGACGATGAACAACTGGTACCCCCAGAATACGAACCAGGGGGCCAGGTCACCGGCAAGTCGTGTGCGACAGGTTCGCTGAACCACATAGAAGGACGACATGATCAGGACATTGCCACCGAAGGCGAAAATCACCGCCGAGGTATGCAGCGGGCGCAGCCGGCCGAAATTCAGCCATGCGGTATCGAAATTGAGGACCGGAAACGCCAATTGCAGGGCAAGCGTCAGGCCAACGAGGAATCCGACCAGCCCCCAGAAAACGGACGCGATCGCGCCGGCACGGACGATACCGTCATTGTATTCGACACTGTCCGGCCCGGTTGCCAGGCTGACCTTCGATTCATAGATTCTGTTAATCAGGAAGAACACGGCGATGATGGCCGCCCCGGCGAAGAGCATCGCATGGATGCGCATCCCCTCATCCGCCGCGCCCGCCGCAACGCCCAAACCAAGTGCCGCCGCGATCCCAAGCCCAAAGAGTGCTAGTCCGTTCATGGTGTCGTCCCCAAATCCATTCAACGTCAAGGCCACCAACCGACACGGCCTTCATCCCGCTTGTTGCAGGTGCGAAGTCGCGTCGCTTTGACGTATGTCAATTAATCCCGAAAGCTTTGATAACTGCCGCGCCGAGGCCGCCGGCCCGAAAATTCCCGATGAGACCGGCAACACGCGTTTTCGGCTATAAGTCACCGCAACATTCCGGATCTGCGCCGGTAGTCGACCCCCCTCAGAACGCCATGGATGCCCCATGAAAGCCGTCATCATCCCCGTCACCGCGTTCCAGCAGAACTGCTCGGTTCTCTGGTGCACCGAAACCAACAAGGCCGCGGTCGTCGATCCCGGCGGCGAGATCGAGCGAATCAATGCGGCGATCGAGGAACAGGGGGTCGCCGTCGAGAAGATATTGCTGACCCACGGCCATATCGATCACGCAGGCGCGGCCGCCGATCTGTCGGAACAGCTCGGGGTTCCTATCGAGGGACCGCATATCGAGGACAGGTTCTGGATCGAGCAGTTGGCCGAACAGGGGGCGCGGTTCGGGGTCGAGGCCGGAAGGCCCTTCACGCCGTCACGCTGGCTCGATCAGGGTGACAGCGTCACCGTCGGCAATCTCACATTCGAAGTACGCTTCTGCCCGGGCCACACGCCGGGACATATCATCTTCTTCGAACCGGTCTCACGCGTCGCCTTCGTCGGCGATGTGCTGTTCCAGGGCTCGATCGGCCGTACGGACCTCCCGGGCGGCGACCATGACACGCTGCTCAACTCGATTCGTGAGCAGCTTTGGCCCTTGGGCGACGACGTGACCTTCGTACCGGGTCATGGTGGCGCCTCCACCCTGGGCCAGGAACGCGAGACCAACCCCTTCGTGCGCGAAGAATGATCTTCGCGAAACCTGGTTGCGGCTATCGGTTCTGGGTGATCGGCTCGGTCCGTGGCGTGAAAAAGTCCGGCAACTCGCTTTCCTCGAGCCCCTCATACAGACAGTGTTTCTTCGGATGCGCCTCATACTGCTCGTCGGGTGACGCATCCATGGCCGGCGTGGTGGGAATGCAGCCCGCACAATAGGCCTTGATGGTGCGCAGCGGCGGCTCGCCCTTGATCGATTCATAAAGCTCGACAGCGGCATCGATCTTGTCCTTCTCGGCCTCCGCCACCAGGACCACCGAACCTTCGGAGCCCATGGCTCCGCCGCCACCGACATGGGTGATGTCCTCGATCCCGAACAGGATCTGAAATGCCTGGACTTCCGTGATCACCGTTCCGTTTGTGACAGGCATCATCCCGACCCGCTGGCCGGCATGATAATAGAATGTGTCCTGCCCCATATGGCGGGCGGCATCCGTTACCGACGGGATCAGTTTCTCAAGCCCCAGCGGGATGATCAGATGCCCGCCGCGGGCCATCATGATTCCCATCGCGAAGCCGATCGTGCCGCAGCCCGGATGGGCACAGAACACACCCGCATTGAAATCGGGATCGACCGCATTGCCGCCCTTGATGAAAACACTCGTGTCGTCGAAATTCCTGAGCATTTCGTCCATCCGCGGCGCCGGCGGTGTCAGTTCGCCCTTCACGAGATGAATGATCGGCGGCTTTTCCTCCGGCTGGGTCTGGCACAGCACGTTGTTGATCACCTGACCGGAAAGGTAGAATTGCTTGTTGGGGACTTCCCCCATGATCTCCTCGGCGACGAACACGTTGGTCGAGCCGTGGGCGATGATCATCTCGCCATTCTTGTGGGCGTGCTGCACGACCGGCATTGCGGCGACGGCCTTGCCGATAATCCGGCGGCCCTCCCAGGGTGTGAAGACAAAAGATGCGCGAACTTTACCCATTCCATATTTCCTATCGCGGGTCGTCGGCCCGTGCGGCCATCAAAGCAGTGCTGACGTTACCACGGATCCGATTGGCATTTTCGCGCCCGAGACTTCCCTCTCATTCCCTGAGCGCGTAACGTCACCCTCTCACCACATCGTGGGCCTCGCGCCTTTAGTTTGGAGAATTTGCAATGAAAATCGGTCTTTGCGGCACCGGAAATATGGGTGCCGCCATGGGCGAACGGCTCATGGAAAAGAAACACAAGCTCACAGTCTGGAACCGGACCACACGCCGGACCAAACCTCTCGTCGATGCCGGAGCGGTTCGCGTCGAAACACCTGCGAATCTGTTCGAAGGCAATGATGTGGTGATCAGCATCACCATCGACGACAAGGCGGTGAAATCGATCTATGAGGGCCGCGGCGGTCTGCTGTCGGGCAACCTCAAGGGCAAGCTGGTGATCGAGATGAGCACCCTGATGCCCGAGACGACGCGCCGGCTCGCCGAACGGGTCAAGGCAGCGGGCGGCGCATTCGTCGAATGCCCGGTCGGCGGCTCGACCACGCCGGCACGGACCGGCAATCTCATCGGCATGGCCGGCGGTACGCCCGCGGCCTTCAAGCGCGCCAAGCCGATCCTGGATCAGCTCTGCCGCCGGCTCGACCGGGTCGGCGCGGTCGGCGCCGGCACCACGATGAAGCTCGCGATCAATCTGCCGCTTCTCGCCTACTGGGAAGCGCTCGGAGAGGCGCTTGCCCTGACCGAAACCGCCGGCATAAAACGCGATGTGGCCGCCGATATTCTGGCGGATTCCAGCGGTGCGGCGAAAGTCGCCCCCGCGCGCCTGCCCTGGATCGTGGATGCGATCGGCGGGAAGTTCCCCAAGGTCGCCCCGTTCGAGATGACCGGAGGGGCCAAGGATGCCGCGCAGATGGTCGCGCTCGCGCGCGCGAATGGATTCGACGTGCCCGTAATCGATGCCACGCGCAAGTCGTACAAGGAAGCGGCCAACGGGGCCTGGGCGGGGCGTGATTTCGCGTTGCTTTCTGCCTGGCGTGTCGCCCAGAGCAAGAAGCGCAAACCGGCGGCGGCAAAAGCCAAATCGAAAGCCGGAAAGCGGCGTTGATTTGGCGCCGGTTCGTCATACCTCAATGGACGAACCGACCGCCGAAATCCTGCGAGAGTGAACATGACGAACGCCGCCAGCAACGTGATCGAACATGTGATCAAACCGCGCACGCGTGATCTCGGCGGCTTCTCGGTGGCGCGCGTGTTGCCCTACGCCAAGCGGCGCACCGTGGGACCCTTTATTTTCTTCGATCGCATGGGCCCTGCGGAATTCGCACCGGGCGAAGGGATCGACGTCCGGCCCCATCCTCACATTGGACTGGCCACCGTTACCTACCTGTTCGACGGCGAAATCATGCATCGCGACGATTTGGGTTACGAGCAACCGATCCGACCGGGCGATGTCAACTGGATGACCGCCGGGCGCGGGATCGTGCATTCGGAACGCACGCGCGATGAAGTCCGCGACGCCCGTTCGACGATGTTCGGAATCCAGTCCTGGGTCGCGCTGCCGAAGGACCAGGAGGAAAGCGAGCCTGCCTTCTTCCACCATCCTGTCGAGAGCCTTCCCCTGATCGTCCGCGAAGGGATCGAGATGCGCCTGATCGCCGGCACCGCCTACGGCGAAACTTCCCCTGTCGTCACCGCGTCACCGATGTTCTATCTCGACGTTCGCATGGATGCCGGGGCCGGTTTCACGGTTTCCGACGAGCATGAAGAGCGCGCGGTCTACATCGTCGAGGGAAGCATCGCCGTCAACGGCGAGGCCCATGGCGCAAACGAGATGCTGGTCCTCGCGCCCGATGCCGACGTGACCGTTGAGGCACAGGCGCGCGCGCGCGTGATGCTGCTCGGCGGCGCGCCCATCGATGGTGAGCGCCACATCTGGTGGAACTTTGTCTCCAGTTCACAGGCCCGTATCGAGCAGGCCAAGGCGGACTGGAAGGCAGGTCGCTTCGGGAAGATCGCGGGCGATGACGAGTTCATTCCCCTGCCCGAGAAGTAACCCCATGTCAGTGTCTTCCATCCTCATCACCATGGGCGACCCGGCAGGCGTCGGACCCGAGGTCATCTGCAAGGCGCTCGCCGAACTGCCGGCAGGCGAACGCGCGGATATCGCGGTGATCGGGTCCCGGCCTGTCCTGGAACGCGCCGACGCGCTGTGCGACACGCGTCTGCGTTTCGGGACAAACGCGATCCGGCTCATCGACATGCCGACCGAAGGCGTGGTGGAAGCGCCGCCCGCGCAAGTCTCGGCCGCCGGGGGCGACGCCGCCTACACCTACATCGTCCGCGCCGCCGAAATGGCCATGGCGGGCGACGCGGGTTGCATCGTGACGGCCCCCATCAACAAGGCCTCCCTGAACGCGGCCGGGCATCACTATGACGGCCACACCGGGCTGCTCAGCCACCTGGCCGGCGGCATCAAGCCGTTCATGCTGCTGTCGTCACCCACACTGTCCACAATCCATGTCTCGGCTCATGTCTCCATGGCCGATGCCATCCGACGCTGCACAACAGCGAACGTCCTCGATGTCATCCGCGCCGGTGACGGCCATTTCAAGCGCCTGGGCGTTGCCAAACCGCGCATCGCCGTGGCCGGGCTCAACCCCCATTGCGGAGAGAACGGGCTGTTCGGCGAGGAGGACGACCGTGAGGTCGCGCCGGCCGTCGCGGCGGCGAGATCAGAAGGCATCGACGCGACCGGACCGCTGTCCGGCGACACGGTGTTCGCCCGCGCCAACCAGGGTCAGTTCGATCTGGTGGTCGCCCAGTACCACGATCAGGGCCACGCGACGGTCAAGCTTATCGCCTTCGACACGGCGATCAACGTGACGGTGGGTTTGCCGTTCGATCGCTGTTCCGTGGATCACGGCACCGCGTTCGACATCGCCTGGACCGGCAAGGCCGACCACACGAACATGCTGGCGGCGATCAACTACGGGCGACGGCTGGCGGCGGCGAAACAAACTGCGTCCTAGGGTAGTTACCCCACGAAACGATTGACCGGGTAGTCCTGCGCCGCAAACCCCGCGCAGAACGGCCCCACATGCACCGCGAGGCTCTCGACCCGTTCACGTGCCGCCGCGCGGGCCGGTTCCTGGCGCGCCATCGCCGCCTCGACGTCTCGGCGCAGCTTGTCCATGTCCACCGTCGTCACCTGGCCGTCTTCGACCACCATGCGCCCGTCGATCATCACCTCGCGCACACCGCCGCTGTTCTCCGCGAACACGATCTGGTTGACCGGCTCGTTCAGGGGCACATAGCTCACCTTGCCCAGATCGAGCATGACGATGTCGGCCTTGTAGCCGGCCGCAATGCGCCCGATCTCGCCCTCCCAGCCCAGCGCCTTGGCGCCGGCCACCGTCGCCATTTCCAGCGCCTGGGCGCTTTCGAGCCATTGCTCATAGTCCGGTCCCTGCACCCGCGACAGGGTGCAGGCGAGCCGTGTGGCCTCGAACATATTGAGCGCGTCGGCGCAGGTGCAGGTGTCGGTGCCGATGGCAACGTTGATGCCCGCCTCACGCATGGCGACAGTCGCGGCCACGCCCGAACCCAGCCTGAGATTGCTCATCGGATTGTGGGAAACGGAAACGCCCCGGTCTGACAGCAGCTGCATGTCGTCGCCGGTCAGCCAGATGGCGTGGGCCGCGACGAGATTGGGTCCGAGCACACCCTGATCGTCGAGGAACGCCGCGAGAGATTTCCCATACAGTTCCTGGCTCGCCACCGCCTGTGCCTTCGATTCCGCCAGATGGGTCTGCATCAGGGCGCCATACTCGCGGGCCAGATCGCGGCAGCCATGCCAGAACGCCTCGTCGCAATGGTGGGGGATGGTCGGCCCGAGCGCCAGCTTCACGCGCGTGGGATCGTGGGGCCAGTGATGCAGCGCGTCGCGGCAAATCTCCAGCGACGCCGTGCCGGGGCCTGCCTGCAGCCCGTCCGCGACCTTCTGCAGTGCTTCAGGCAACGCATCGTAAAGACCTGGAATGGCCTGCCAGAGGCCGCGCGTGGACATCATCGGCGCGACGACGGCGCGCATGCCGACATCCATATAGGCCTGTCCCGCAGCTTCGAGCCCCTCGCGTGACGGCGCCGGTCCTTCGGCGAACATATCGAGGCATGCGGTGCAGCCGCCGAGGACAAGCTCACAGGCTGTCAGCTTTGCGGCGAGATACTTGTCGTCCCGGGTAAACCCCGCACCGGTCCAGGGATGAGAATTGAGCAAAAGTTCGAGAGTCCAGCGGTCCCCCATACCCTTCGCAAGGCTCGAGTTCCCATGCGTGTGGCCGTTCACCAACCCGGGCATCAGCAACCTGTCGGCGGCGTCGACCTCGATCGCCCCGTCCGGTGCGTCCATACCCGCGGAACCAATCTCGGCAATCACGTTGCCCTTAATCAGAATATCGGCAAACTCAGCCGAGCGGGCGACGATGTCGAGCAACCGACCGCCACGGATGACTTGGAACGCGTCAGACATTTGCGATGTTCCTCTTAATAATCAGAAGTACAGCATAGCGCGAAACGACCCGTCGATGACCCCCGCCGGGTCCAGTTCGCCGACATCTCTTGTGTGGTGGTTTCCTGCAAGCCGCCATACAAATATGGTGAGGGTCCGTACAGACACCCTCCACGGGTAACAACGCCCGCCATCCAACGGTATCGCGACTGAATGCCCAGCCCCCGCAACGTCAAACTGGTCCTTATTCTGGCCCTGGTCTCGGGGCTCGGGCCGATCACGATTCACGTCATCCTGCCGGTGTTGCCGGAAATCCAGCGCGTCTTCGTCGCCAGCAGCGCCATCACGCAGCTCAGCCTGACGCTCGGGGTCCTCGCCATGGCGGTGTCGACCATCGGCTACGGACCTGCGGCGGACACCTACGGACGCAAACCGGTACTGATATTGGGCCTGGTGTTGTTTATCGCCGGCAGCGGCATCTGCATCTGGTCGCCGACAATCGAGGTGCTGATATTCGGACGCATCGTACAGGCCGTCGGCGGTGCCGCCGGTATGGTGGTCGCGCGCGCCACCATCCGCGACATGTTCAGCCGCGAAGATTCCGCCCGCATGATCGGACAGGTCATGTCGATCGTGGTGATCTCGCCCATCATTTCACCCGTGATCGGCGGCTTCATCGTACAACTCGCCGGTTGGCAGTATGTTTTCATCCTCACCACGATTATGGGTTTGGTGACCCTCGTGTTTGCGCTGCCCAGTATTCCCGAAACCAGGGTTGTGAGCGCGCAAACAAGCTCGCTTGCTAACACGTTTCGCGCGTTTCCCGGCTTGTTGCGAGATCCGTCCTTTCTCGCCTTTGCCGGATATGCCGGATGCGGCATGGGCATGTTCATGGTGGTGGCCGGCGGCGTTCCCTTCCTCATGGCGGGCGTGTTCGATCGCACCCCGGCCGCGTTCGGACTGTTCTTCATGCTGATGAGCGGCAGCTTCCTCGTCGGGACGGTCATCAGTTCGCGAATAACCGTGCGTGTCGGCCTCGACCGCATGGTCCGTATCGGCAGCACAGGCGCGATGGTCGCCTCGTTGCTTATCCCGATCTTGTTTTTCTCCGGCATTCAATCACCCTGGGCGATCTTCCTGCCGGGGATTATCGTGGGCATCTTCCACGGGCTTGCCATGCCGAACGCCCAGGCCGGCGCGGTCAGCGTCAATCCTCAGGTTGCGGGGTCCGCATCCGGCCTCACCATGTTCCTCCAGATGTCCATCGGCGCCGCATTCGGCCAGGCGGCAGGCATGCTGTCCCATGAC
Source organism: Alphaproteobacteria bacterium (assembly GCA_039980135.1). NCBI lineage: Bacteria > Pseudomonadati > Pseudomonadota > Alphaproteobacteria > Alphaproteobacteria bacterium. The sequence goes on along the minus strand of JBDXCV010000007.1, from coordinate 29,981 downwards.
TCCGCACTACCCATCGCGATCCTGATCGGTATCGCCGGGCTGGGCGGATTCTTCGCCTATAATGGGACCATGTTTCTCACCCGCCAGAGGAATACCCCATGAAGCCATTCATTATCGCCGTCTTCGGACTTGCCATTGCGTTTGCGGCACCATCGCCCGCGAGCGCCCAGGTCCCGCCCGGGCAGGCCGAGATCGAGGCCTATGACGGGTTGTTCCGGGCCGCCGCCGACGGAGACATCGACGCTATCGAACGCCTCGTCGCCAACGGCGCAAAACTTAACGCACGCGATGGGCGCAAACGCACGCCGCTGATGGTTGCCGCCCATATGCGCCAGTACGACGCCGCCCGGGCATTGATCGCGGCCGGCGCGAATGTCGATGCTTTCGATGCCGACCGGTACGATGTCGTCACCATCGCCGCCGTGGCCGATGACCCCCAAATGTTGCGTGTCGCCATCGCCGGCGGTGCCAACACCAGCCTGGTGACCAGTATCTACGACGGCACCGCGCTGATCGCCGCGGCGCATCTGGGACATGACGAGGTGGTGCGTACCTTGATCCAGTTTGATGCGCCGCTGGACCATATCAACAATCTCGACTGGACGGCCCTGATCGAGGCGATCGTTCTGGGCGACGGGGGCAAGCGCCACGTCGCAACCGTCAGGGCGCTCGTCGACGCCGGTGCGGATGTAGACATCGCCGACGGGCGTGGTGTGCGCCCGCTCAGCCTCGCCCGGCAACGCGAATATACCGAGATCATCGAAATTCTCGAGGCGGCAGGCGCCAAGCCGTAGCGCCGCCCGGGGCTTCGCACAGGAATTGAAAGACGCATCATGACCGACGAACTCGAAGACCGGCTTGCCATCCGTGCTCTTGTTGAAAATTGGGTCGTGTGGCGCGATGCCGGCCTGTGGGACCGGTTTCGCACGGTCTGGCACGATGACGGGGTGATGATCGCGACCTGGACCCAGGGCACGGCGGACGAGTTCATTGCCATGAGCCGTACGGGTTTCGAGAAGGGCGTGAACGTCCATCATTTCCTGGGTGGCAATTCCATCGACGTGGCGGGTGACCGCGCCATCTCCATGACCAAGATGACCATCGCGCAACGTGCAGCCGTCCACGACGTGCTGGTCGATGTGGTCTGTACGGGCCGTTTCTATGACTTCTTCGAACGCCGCGCGGGGCGTTGGGGCATGACGTTACGCCAGCCGATATATGAAAAGGATCGGATGGATCCTGTCGATCCCGCCGCCCATCTTGAACTGGAGAAATCTGTCCTCGACTCCTATCCCGAGGGCTACCGCCACTTGGCCTATCTTCAGTCCCGCAACGGCATGGATGTGAAGCGCGACCTGCCCGGCGTGCGCGGCCCCGAGATCGAGGCGCTTTATGCGCGCGGTCAGGCCTGGCTCGACGGTGCGGACTCGCCGTTTTGAACAACACCCACTAGTCTGTAAGCGTTTTCTGGGAGGAGCATGACTATGCAGTTCGGTATTGGCCAATCGGTCCGTCGCAAAGAAGATCCAAAATTTCTGACCGGCCGCGGACGCTACGTCTCCGACATGGTCCTGGCCCGGCAGACCTATGCCGTCTTCATCTACTCGCCGCACGCCCATGCCGACATCAATTCGATCGACACATCCGCTGCCGAATCCGCACCCGGCGTCGTCGCCGTCCTGACGGGTGTCGACTATGCGGGCGACGGCATGGGACCGACCGGCGGCGTCATGCCGGAAGACATGGGTGGCCCTCCCGGGCACCGGACGATGCACATGCCTCTCGCCAGCGACCGGGTGCGGTTCGTGGGTGAGCGCGTGGCCGTTGTCATCGCCGAGAGCGAGGACCAGGCGCGCGATGCTGCCGATCTCGTGACGATCGAGTACGCCGAACTGCCGGCCGTCATCACGGCCACCGACGCCGTCAAGGACGGCGCCCCTCTCGTCCATGACGAAGCGGAGAACAACGTCAGCTTTACCCTGCGCCTCGGCAACGGCGACGCAACCGACGCGGCCATCAAGGGCGCGCACCATGTGACCCGCCTCAAGCTCCACAATAATCGCCTCGACGCGATGACGATGGAGCCGCGCGGCTGCCTGGGTGATTTCGACAGCAGCACGGGGCGCCTCACCTTTTATACAAGTACGCAAAACGTGCATGGCATCCGACAGGGCCTCGCGTCCCAGAACCTGAACGTACCCGAGAGTATGATCCGCGTGGTCGCGAAGGATGTCGGCGGCGGGTTCGGCATGAAGGGGCACGTCTATCCCGAAGAGGCCGTCGTCGCCTGGGCCTGCAAGCGCGTCGAGCGCCCGGTCAAATGGATCGCGACACGCAGCGAAGCGATGATGGGAGACGATCACGGGCGCGACCAGACCGTCGAGGCGGAACTGGCGCTCGATGAAAACGGCAAGTTCGTCGCGCTGCGCTGGCACGCGCTGCACAATGTCGGGGCCTATATCGAAGGCGCGGGTGCCATCCCCGTGCTGTTCGCCGTCAAGCTGGCGCCGACCGTCTACAACATCCCCAATGTGGACGTGATCAACAAGGCGGTCTTCTCCAACACCTCTCCGACCGTGCCCTATCGCGGTGCCGGGCGGCCCGAGGCGGTCTACATCATGGAGCGGGTCCTCGATGCCGCTGCCCGCGAGACCGGGATCGACCGGGCCGAGCTGCGGCGCATCAACTTCATCACGCCCGAGGAAATGCCCCATTCCACACTCACGGGCTGGACCTACGATACGGGCGACTATGCAACCGCGCTGGACAAGGCCCGCGGCATCGCCGACTGGGATGGGTACGACGCCCGCAAGGCGGCGACGGAAGCCGAGGGACTCAAACGCGGCCGGGGGATCGTCTATTACGTGGACAACACCGGCATTTTCAACGAGCGCATGGAGATCCGCTTCGACCCCAGTGGCACGGTCACGATCGTATCCGGCGTACTGTCCCACGGTCAGGGCCATGAGACCTCATTCTCCCAGATGCTGGCGGAATGGCTCGACGTCCCGATCGAGGATGTCAGGCTGGCCCAGGCGGACACCGATGAGGTGGCGATCGGCCGCGGCACCTATGCGTCACGCTCCATGATGGTCGGCGGCAGTGCGCTCCGCGCAGCGGCGGATGAAGTGATCGAACGCGGCAAGAAGTTCGCCGCGCACTTCATGGAATCCGACGCCGCCGACATCGAATTTAGCGACGGCAAGTTCACAATCGCCGGCACGGACAAGGAAATGCCCCTCAAGCAGGTGGCGCAGATGTCGTTCATGCCGGTGCATGTGCCCAGTGAACTGGGGGTCGGCCTGCAGGGCGTCGGCGCGTTCGCGGCCGAAGTACCCAGCTTCCCCAACGGCTGCCATATCGCCGAAGTCGAGATCGATCCGGACACGGGTGCGGTCCGCATCGACCGCTATACGGTCGTCGATGACATCGGCACGGTCATCAACCCGCTGCTCGCGCAGGCCCAGATCCACGGCGGTGTCGTGCAGGGCGTCGGACAGGCGCTCCTGGAGGATGTCGCCTATGACCCGGAAAGCGGCCAGTTGCTCGCCGGATCGCTGATGGATTATGGCGTCCCCCGCGCGGATTTGATGCCCGAGATCAACGTGGATTTCAGTCCGGTGTTCAGCAAATCGAACCCGATCGGCGCCAAGGGGGTCGGCGAAGGCGGCACGGTTGCCGGCACACCGACGATCGTCAACGCGGTCCTCGATGCCCTGGCGGAATATGATGTGCGGGAAATCGATACCCCGGTCACCCCCCAGAAAGTCTGGCAGGCGATACGAAAGTCTGCCGCGTAACGGAGCCCCGCAATTGATTCCCCGGGCTCAATATCCAGCGGTCAACACCGGATCACACTTGTTCCGGTTTTTGAGTTGCTATCCGGGCCGCTCCATTCAATAGTCGCGCCACAATAACAATCATTCAACACGACCAAACCTCGAAAGGGAGAACACCTTTGATCAAATCATTGAAGTATTTGGCTTTCGCCGCAGCCGCGCTGCCGGTCGCCGCATTCAGCCAGGCGGTAAACGCCCAGGACCTCGTTGTCGGCGCCGCCGGCAACCCTGGTGGCCTCACGGTCTTCGTCGCACAGGAGAAGGGCTTCTTCAACAAGAACGGCATCGACGTGAAGGTCGAAGTTCGCAACACCGGCTCGGAACTGTCCAAGGCCCTGCGCGCCGGTGAGTTTGACTATGCGTTGGCCTCTTTCACCAATGTCGGTGCCGCCCTCGAGCGCGGTCTCGATGTCCGCGCCGTCGTCGGCTATGTGGGCGCAGCCTACGCAAAGACGACAGCGGACGATGTTGTCGCCCTGGTCGCGACCGCCGATTCCGGAATTAATTCCATCGAGGACCTCAAAGGCAAGAAAGTCGGTGTCACCTTCGGCACGACCGGCGATGTCTGGCTCCAGCAGGCCCTTAAGCAGGTCGGCCTTTCCGTCAATGACATCGATCGGGTCAACACCCGTCCGCCGGGTCTCGTATCGGTGATCGACACGGGTGGCGTCGATGCCATTTCGGCTTGGGAACCGTTCATTTTCCGCACGCTCCAGAAAGTACCTGGCGCCAAAGTCGTCAAGCGCGGTGGCGATCTCGTCTGCTTCTGCGCCTACCTCCATGCGAAGCCGGACACGGTCTACAAGGACGAAGCCAAGACGCAGAAGTTCGTCGATGCGATTTCTGAATCTGCGGCCTACGTCCGCGACCCGGCCAACCGCGAGGAAGTGGCCGAAATCGGTACACGCTTCGTGAACATGACGAAGGAAGAGGTCCTTGGGGGCCTCCCGTTCTGGGTCTACGACCCGCGGATTGGTGAGAACACCGCCAAAGCCTTCGAAGATGCCAACGCGCTTCTGCTCGAACAGAAGAAGATGAAGAAGCCCTATGCGGCAGACAGATATCTGGATCCCAAATTCGTCCAGTCGACGATGAAGCGGCATCCGGAATGGTTCGCCGACCTGGCGCCAGGTCGCTGAGCCATCCAGGCTTGCAAAAAGTCTTAGAGACTTGAAGACATGACGGGCACAGATATGCATCTGTGCCCGTCATTGCATCTGAAACCCGTTCCCCGATTACGCACAGACGCGACGGCACTACGCCGCCGCGGTGGCTCGTTCAGATCAACAGCATTGATGCGTGGCCGACACATGATACGTGCTTCGCGCGACGCCCCACCGGCATCGGATCATTCGCCCGCACCGCAAAGCCACGTCCAGCTTGCGCTGGCGCCTCACGTCATAGTGAACGGTACGACGGGCTGAATCGGTACCGTCGGCCCTGACCGGACCATGAAAAGGTTGATATTGGCCATCAACCTCCGGATAGTGAGTTAACAAAAAATAATAAACGTCTTAGACATAAATAAGCGTACCTGGGAGGGTAACTTGTTCAAATCATTGAAATATATTGCCATTGCGGCGGCGGTATTGCCGTTTGTGGCGCTCGGCAATCCGGCGAGCGCACAGGATCTCGTCGTCGGTGCCGCGGGTAATCCCGGTGGCCTTGCTGTTTTCGTCGCGCAGGAAAAGGGCTTCTTCGCCAAGAACGGCGTCGACGTGAAGGTCGAGATCCGCAACACGGGCTCCGAACTTTCCAAGGGCCTGCGCGCGGGAGAGTTTGACTTCGCACCGGCCGCGTTCACCAATGTCGGTGCCGCGCTCGAGCGTGGGCTCGACGTCCGCGGTGTCGTCGGCTATGTCGGCGCAGCGTTCGAGAAGCCGACCGCCGATGCAGTTGTGGCGCTCGTTGCTTCGGGCAGCTCGGGAATTAATTCGGTCGCCGACCTGAAGGGCAAGAAAGTCGGTGTGACGTTCGGCTCAACGGGTGACGTCTGGTTGCTCCAGGCGATGAAGGAAGCCGGCCTCGGCGTCAACGATGTCGAGCGCGTGAACACGCGTCCGCCGGGCCTCGTCTCCGTTCTCGACACGGGTGGCGTTGACGCCATCGCGGCATGGGAGCCGTTCGTGTTCCGCGCCAGCCAGAAGGTCGCCGGTGCGAAGGTCGTGAAGCGTGGCGGCGATCTCGTCTGCTTCTGCGCCTATCTGCACGGAAACCCGGACCGGGTCTACAAGGACGAAGCTAAAACTCAGAAGTTCGTCGATGCGATTTCTGAAGCTGCCGCTTATGTCCGCAATCCCGCCAACAAGCAGGAAGTCGCCGAGATCGGCACCCGCTTCGTGAACATGACCAAGGAAGAGGTCCTCGCGGGTCTCGACTTCTGGGTCTATGACCCCCGGATTGGTCCGAACACGGCCATCGCATTCGAGAATGCCAACGCGCTTCTCCTCGAGCAGAAGAAGATGAAGGCACCGTTCGCGGCATCCAAGTATCTGGATTCCAAGTTCATCGAATCGACGATGAAGCGGCATCCGGAGTGGTTTGCCGACCTGGGGAAAGCCAGCTAGGCCTGCCGCAGTTTTGATCTTCATTTCAGTTGATGACATGACGGGCGCGGATTCGTCGTTCGCGCCCGTCGAACCTTCAGGAATATCATGACCACCGACGCAAAACTTATTGTCCAGGGCCTCGCGCACCACTATCCCGACGAATATACGGGTGAATCCGTTCACGCGTTGCAGGACATCAACCTGCAGATTTACGAGAACGAGTTCGTCGCGATCGTTGGCCCCAGTGGCTGCGGTAAAACGACTTTCCTTAACATCATTGCCGGCCTGCTTCCGTATCGCGAAGGCCGTGCCATGGTGGATGGTGTCGACATCCGCGGACCGGGCCCGGATCGGGGCGTGGTGTTCCAGGAACACGCCATCCTGCCTTGGCGGACCGTGAATCGAAATATTGGCCATGGCCTTGAGCTGCGCCGTGTGCCGAAGGAAGAGCGCGAGCGCCGCGTTCAGGAGTATGTGGACCTGGTCGGCCTGTCCGGCTTCGAGGACCGCTACCCCCACGAATTGTCCGGTGGCATGAAGCAACGTGTTGCCGTGGCGCGTACACTATGCGCCGACCCCGTGATCATGTTGATGGACGAGCCCTTTGCCGCCGTCGATGCGCAGACCCGGATCACACTTCAGGATGAGCTCAACCGCGTCGTCATGGCGACCAAGAAGACTATCCTGTTCATCACCCATTCGGTCGAGGAAGCCGCATTCCTGGGTGACCGATGCATCGTCTTCTCGCGCCGACCGGGCATGGTCAAATCCGAAATCGAGATCGACATTCCGCGCGAAGAACGGCTGTGGAAAGACATGGGGAACAATCCCCGTTTCCTCGCAGCCCGCGACGAAATCCTGAGCCTCGTGCGCTCGGAGGTTACCAGCGATGACGACGGTTGATACCGCGCCGACCCGGCGTAAATCGTTCAAGAAAACGGTCACGGACAGCCGCGCGATCCAGCTGCTCATTCTGCTGGTTGGCGTCCTGATCCTCTGGACGATCATCTCGGCGGTCATCGAACGGCCCGATCGCTATCTTCCCTCGCCTCTGACAACACTCGTCTCGTCGGTCGATCTGCTCGAGAAAGGCGTCCTGGTCAGTTTCTATGCCGACACCCTTACCCGGCTTGTCATTGGCAGCGTCATCGGGATCGCGCTGGGCATACCGTTCGGACTATTGCTCGGCCTGAATCGCAACATCGCGGACATGTTCTATCCGCTGATGAACTTCTTTCAGTCCGTGTCCGGCATCGCCATTTTCCCGGTGATCGTCATCTGGTTCGGTAACAGCAACACGACCGTCCTGATCGTGATCCTTTACACAAGTTTCTTTCCCATCGCATTCAACGTCCTGTCGGGCGTACGCTCGGTGCCGATGCGCTACATCAGCGCGGCGCGTACCCTCGGCGCTTCGCGGTTCCAGATCGTCAAGGACGTGCTGCTGCCGGGTGCGATGCCCTCGGTCGCCATCGGGTCGCGCCTTTCCATCGGCTTTGCATGGCGCGCCGTGATTGCCGGTGAAATGCTCGCGGGCCAGGCGGGCCTCGGCAACATGATCTTTGCGGGTCAGGAACTCGACAATACCGCACAGATCATTCTCGGCATGATGCTCATCGGACTGACCTGGATCATGCTGGATCACTACCTGTTGCGCCCGCTTGAATCCGACACCATCGAACGCTGGGGGCTCGTACAACGATGACCGCCATTACCGAATTTTCCGTCGCCGTTCAGCGCAAGTTTGGCCGTCAGCGCCTGCGCAAGTTCATCCTCGGTCTCATTCCCTTTGTCGTTCTGATCTTCCTCTGGCACCTGAACACGATATTCGTGTGGTTCGAGCCGGTTGAAATTCCGCCGATCGCGGATGTCTGGGGGGCCATCTTCTGGCTGCAGAGCGACTGCCCGGGCGTCTTCGCCGCGATCGAGGGGCACAACGGCTGTCAGTTGACCAACCACATCTCGTCGTCGATCGCCCGCGTGATTCTCGCCATGGTCGTGGGCGTTCCGCTGGGCATCGCATTCGGCATCATGGCCGGCATGAACCGTGTCGTTTCCGCCTATCTGGAGCCGATCGGCGTGTTCATGAACTCCGTATCCGGGATCGCCTGGATCCCGCTCGCGATTGTCTGGTTCGGTGTCGGCTGGGAAACCACCCTCTTCATCATGTTGAACACAATCTTCTGGTTGCTGTTCTTCAACACGATGATGGGCGTTCGCGCCGTTCCCAAGGTTCTGGTTCAGGGTGTGCAAACACTTGGCGGTTCGCGGCTCGACGCCATCCTGCAGGTCTACCTGCCGGGTGCGATGACCTCGATTATCACCGGTCTGCGCATGTCCATGGGATTTGGCTGGCGCGCATTGATCGCCGCCGAGATGATCGGTGGCGACAGCGGGCTCGGATTCATGATTTTCGTTTCCGCGCAGGAATTCAAAACCGAGGAAGTGTTCCTCGGCGTGATCCTGATCTCCATCATTTTCCTTGCCACCGACCGTTGGGTTCTCGTCCCGCTTGAAAAATGGACCATCGAGCGGTGGGGTCTCGTCTGGAAGCCTACTTGATATGACATCACAAGAAATGGATGAAGTCCGCCCGGTTCGCCGGCGCCGGGCCTGGTACAAACGTCGGGACATCCTGTTCATTGCCTTCGTGGCGGCGATCTGGATCGGCTGGGAAGGCTATGGCCGCGTAACCGGCCCCACACGCATCACCGATGCGTTGGAGACTGCGCTGGACGCACGCCCGGAGACCGTCAATCTCCTGGTGACCGCCAAATTCCCGCCGGAACGTTTCCATTCAAACGTCTACAACGAGGTTGGCGTACAACGCGGCACCGACGGCCCAACAACCCAGCTCGCGCGTGTGCAACCGTCCGGTGTGCGCTGGCTATCCCGGCAATACTGGATCAAATCGATCGATCTTGCGCCACCGAGTAATCGCTAAACTGCGAAACGCTTGCAAATTGGCCGTGTGACCTTCTAAAACCCGGCTCGCACCAATTTCGACGAGCCGGCGCCCCCTACCCATGAATGATGTCAGCGCATCCGAAGCGTCCCAACATTTCGACCGGCGCTACATCCTGAAGCTGTCCTGTCCCGACCAGCGCGGTATCGTGGCCGCGGTCGCAAGCTTTCTGGCCGAGCAGGATTGCAACATCCTGGAATCGGCGCAGTTCGACGACGAGCTGTCCGGTCAGTTCTTCATGCGCACGGTATTCGGCGCCGGTACCGCGACCCCGAATATCGACAACATCTCAGCGGCTTTCGGTCCCATCGCAGCCCGGTTTTCCATGGAGTGCTCCATCCACGATCAACAGGTGAAGCCCAAGGCGCTCATACTGGTCTCCAAACCGGGTCACTGCCTGAATGACCTCCTGTACCGAACCAGTTCAGGCTCGCTGGGCCTCGAGATCGCGGGGATCGTGTCCAACCACCCCGATCAGCAACCCCTCGCTGATTTCTACCACCTCGACTATCACCATCTACCGGTCACACCCGAGACCAAGGACGAGCAGGAGTCGCAGATCCGTGCGCTGATCGAAGCGACCGGCGCCGACCTGATCGTTCTTGCGCGCTACATGCAAATCCTGACACCGGAGATGTGCGCCTACCTCAGCGGCCGCTGCATCAACATTCACCATTCCTTCCTGCCGGGATTCAAGGGGGCCAAGCCCTATCACCAGGCCCATGCGCGCGGGGTAAAGCTGATCGGCGCCACCGCCCACTATGTGACCCCCGACCTGGATGAAGGCCCGATCATCGAGCAGGAAACCAGCCGGGTAAGCCACGCCCAAACGCCCGAGGACATGGAACGGATCGGCCGTGATCTGGAAAGCGTCGTTCTGGCCCGCGCCGTGCGCTATCACATCGAGCAGCGGGTCCTGCTGCGCGGCGACCGGACGGTCGTCTTTTCCTAGCGTTCCCGGAAAGCCTCGGACCGGGTCTTCAGCACCGGCTGTATCAGGTAGTCCAGCACGCGTTTCTCACCCGTGTGGATATCAATCGTCGCCTGCATTCCCGGAATGATTGGCAAGGAGCCATCTGCCCCCAGAGCGCTGTTCGCCGTCTCGACGACGACGCGGAAGTAATGTTGACCGGAACGGTCCGTATCGGCATCCGCCGCGATACTCACCACCTGCCCCTCAAGTCCACCATAGCGAACAAAGTCATAGGTGCTGACTTTCACAACGGCCTTTTGGCCGACCTCCACATGGCCGATATCGCGCGGATCAAGGCGCGCTTCGATCAGCAGGCGCTCTCGCGATGGGACGATCTGCATGATCGAGTCACCCGGACCGACAACGCCGCCGATCGTGTGATAGGCAAGATTCTGGACCACGCCTTCGATCGGGCTTGAAATCACGGCGCGGGAACGCTGTTCCGTCGCCTTGACGAGGCGTTCCTGTTCTCGCGCGACTTCGAGCTCGACAAGAGTGATCTGCTCCGAGATCGCCCGGCGGAACTCGAGGGTGATCTCGCGAACACCCTCTTCGGCCTCGGCCAACGCCGCCTTCGCACGCGGCAGATTAGAACGCAGGCGATCGATCTCACCTTTCAGTTCTTCCAACTCCCGCTCCCGCTCGAGATGTTCCATGCGCGGTGTCAGTTCTTCTTCCAAAAGCGATCGGGACAAACGAAAGCGTTCTTCCACCAGCGGCAGGCTGGCGGCAAAGGCGCGGCGACGCGCCTCGAACTCTGCCACCTCAAGGGCCCGCTGTTCCACGCGTCCGCGCGCCGAGGCCAATCGGCTTTCCAGTTGCGCGCGCGTCAATGCCAGCGCTTCGTTTTCCGCCAGCACAAGCTGGGGATGGCGTTCGGCGGCATCAGCGGGATAGGAAGGCTCGGTTTCAGTCGCCAACGCGACCAGTCGCGCACGCTTGAGGACAAGTCCGTCGATCCGTACCTGGAGTTCTTCGCGATTGACGCCGCCGCTCGCCAGATCCAGTTCGACCAACGGCTGCCCCGCTTTCACCAACGCGCTGTCCTCGACAAACAAGGCCTTGATGATGCCTCCCTCCAGATGCTGGATCAGGCGCACTTGTCCCTGCGGCACCACCTCACCATCCGCGATCGAAACTTCGTCGAGCGACGCGATCGACGCCCAGCCCAAAGCCCCCAACAGCAGCAGCGCCACGATCCAACCGGTTCTTCGCCACGACAGGCCGATCTGACGGGCCGCCATATCCTTTAACGGGTTGCCGTTCTCCGTCATCAGGTCTTCTGCTCCAGCGGGATGGGTTCATTTTCGCCCGAAAACAATTGCCGCAGAATATCCGGCCCCGGGCCTGCCGCCGCAATCTGCCCGCGCTCAAGCACCAAAATATTCTCGCACGCGCTCAACAAGACGGGGCTGTGGGTCACGATTACAACATTGTGGTCCGTCGCGAGTTCGTGCAACGCAGTGCGAAGCTGCTCCTCCGAAGGCCGGTCGAGATTTGCCGTCGGTTCATCCAGCAGGAGCACGGGGGGATCACCAAACAGCGCGCGGGCAATCGACAAGCGCTGGCGCTGACCGCCTGACAGGCGGCTGCCGGCCTCGCCGACATTGGTTCCATAGCCATCGGGCAGATCGATAATGAATTCATGCGCGCCCGCGAGACGCGCGACCCGTACCACCTCTGCGTCGGGATCGGCATGATCGCGCCGTGCGATATTGTCGCGTATCGTGCCCGACAGCAGAAACGTCTCCTGGGGTACGTAGCCGATCCAGGCGGCGAGGTCGGTACGCGAATACTGCCCGATATCTCCGCCATCGATCAGGACCCTGCCGGTATCGGGCTGATACAGACCCTGCATCAGTTTTATCAGGGTCGACTTGCCGCTTCCGCTGCGTCCGACTATCCCGTGCAGTCCCCCGGGCTTGAGCGTGAAGTTGACATCCCCGATAACGGGTTCTCCATCCGCGTCATAGCGAAACGCGAGATGATCGGCGGACAACACGCCTTCCGGGCGCACCATCGCCACCGCCGTCTGCATCCGCTCCTCGGGCAGCGCGAACAATTCCTCGAGGCGCTGCCGCGCCATGACGAACGATGTCCAGTTGCGCCATGTTCCAACGAGTTGATTGAGTGGCGAAATAAGCCTGTTGGCCAACATGTTGGTGGCGATGAGGGCGCCGATCGTGATCTGCTGTTCGAGAATTGCGACGGCGCCCACCGCGGTAATCGCAACTGTCGTCAGCAACGACATTGCGAGTCCCAGATTGGCGAACGTATCGTTGCGTCGCCCGCGATCGAGCGAAGCCGAGATCGTATCCACCTGCTCCCGCTCCAGCCGGTCGCGCAACCGGGGCGCGAGATCGAGTGATTTCAAGGTCGTACGACCCGCGACAAACTCGTTCACGATAGCGTCCCGGGAAATCTGACGGCCCTGCTCATGCTGGCCGGACGTCGCCGCCACACGTGAGGAGTACAAGGCGATGAACACGAACGCCGGGACCGCGAGCAGGACCACCCAGAGAATAGGCAGTGCGATCACCGCGATCAGGGCCAGGAACAGGAGTGCAAACGGCACATCCACGGCAAGAATCACCGGGGCTCCGCCAAGGGTATTGCGAACCCGCTCCACATCGCGCTGGAGAACCAGCCAGCGCGCGCCTTCAGACTTCTCCAGTTGCCGCAGGGAGAGCTGGGCGAGTTTTTCGTAGAGCCGCCCCGAAAGCATCGCATCGACGCGCACCGACGCACGCTGCAGGACCCGGCTTCGCGCCTGTCGCAAAACGAAATCGAACCCGATGGCGATCGCGATACCGAAGACCAGGGCCTGAAGCGTGGATATTCCCGCGAAGAAGACAACCCGGTCGTACACCTGCAGGACGAACAGGGGCACCGCGAGCGCCAGTATATTGATGAACAGGGACAGGAATGCGAGTTCGCGATACTGAGGCCACAGACTGCGGAGCAATTCTGGCAAATAGGAGTCAGTCTGCGAGCCGCGCATCGATGGGTCAGCGGCTAGCGGGCCGCGGTGTCCCTGGTATCGAACTGCCCCGTGTCGTCGACCAGCGAGCCGCTTTGCGGCTGGAGATCAAACAGGTTGGCCGGGGTCAGCTGCCCCATCGAGAACAACAACTGCGCACGCGCCAGGCGCGCATCGAATTCCGCCCGGATCTGCTTGATCCGCGCATTGAAGACCTCGGTCTCTGCATCCAGCACGTTGATCGCCGTATCATTGCCGGCAGCCCTGAGCTTCTGCCGGGCCTCAAACACTTCGCGGGCGATCGAGGAAGCGTTGCGCAGGAGTTCCGAGCGCGCTTCGGCGGTCTTCAACGCCTGCCATGAGACCCCGATATCTTCTTCAACCGTCCGGCGAATATCCGCCTCGGTTGCGATCGCCGCCGCCTTCTCGAACGCGGCACCGGCCGCCGCCGACTCGTTGCGGAACCCTGCGAACAGCTCCCAGTTAACTCGTAACAACACGGAATAGTCGCGACGGATGCCGCGATTGGTGTTCACATTGTCTTCGAAGTTCGTGGACCCAACGAGATCAACCGACGGATAGAAGCTCGATTGCGCCACATCCTCGCGCTCGGCGGCAGCCGATACGCGGTTTCCGGCAACCTTGAGGTCGATATTCTGCTCCAGCGCGGAATCGCGGGTTTCCGGCAAGGTCCGCGGCAAGGTCGAAGGCGGGACATCAATGGCGGACAACTCGCCTGTCGCCGGAGAGCCACCAAACACCTGCTCATAGCGCGTGATCGCCTCGATCAAACCACCTTCGAAGGCGACGCGCTGCTCCTTCGCCAACTGAAGCCGGGTCTTGGCGAGCAAGACGTCCACCGCGATGCCCGACCCGCGCTCGACCCGTTCATCCTCTAGATTGAGTTGCCGGGCGATGGTCCGCTCGCTCAATGTCGCCAACTGGACGAGGAGCGAGTCACGGGTCACCGCGTTGTGAGCCCGAATGGCATCCAGCGTCAGCGACTGACGGGTGCGTTCGAGTACGAGCCGCGCACGACCTGCATCGAGCTTGGATATCTCGAAAGCAGATGTGTTCCCGAAACCGGAGAACAGGTTCTGGGTCGCCGTCAGCGTCGCCTTGCTGCGCGCCAGGCTGGACGGGTCACCGGGGTCCTCGCGCCTGTCCGGGCTGTCGATATACTCGTACCCATGATCTGCCGACAATGAAACCTGAGGCAGGAAAGCCGCGCGCGCCTGGCCGATGCCCTCACGGGTCGACCCAAGGCCTTTTTCCGCCGCAATGATCCGCGGATGTTCCGCCAGCATCCGCATCAACAAATCCTCAAAGGATTGTGCAGAGGCAGAACTTCCGCCGAAAAGCGGAAGAGCGGTCGTCATCGCAATCAAAAGGCTTCGTGCAACGCGCACCAGGGTCCACTCCTCTTTATTCCCCAGCTCTCACAGCAGGGCCTCGTGGGGCGTCAAGTTACCATCGTCCAATAAAGGACAACAGGCCCCGCACGCGATCCGTTCGAACGTTGCAAATTGTGCGTAACAACGCCCTGGGCGCAGTCCGAAATGCGACCAGAACCTGTCTCCGGCTGTCCGGGTTATCGGTAAACGGGATGGGGAAATTCTTTTATCATTCAAAAACAGTAAGTTAATGGCCACTCAGCATTGTTACAAGAGTTGGCACGGGAGTTGCAATTCCTTGGGCATGACCATTCTGCACATGCAACTAACGAGTTGTCCCATGAACGCATCGATCGAATCCGGCGATACGAAGTTTGAAAATATCCAGTCCGAGCGGCGCGCCACCGAGCGGACATTCAAAAGCTGGGACCGTTTCGCGCGCGACTGCCTCGGCGAATTCGTCAATACAATGCTCAACGATCATTGGGATGAGGACAGTCATGATTTCCTGATGGTCTATGACACCGTGAGTCCCGATCATTCCTCCATCGTCATCTCGGGCACGGGCGCACAGGCATTTCTCGGACTGCCATCGAGCCGCTTCCCTGCCGCCCAGCGTTTGCCGAACGATGTCCGCGAAGAATTCCTCGCCGCCGCGGGACGGGCCGTGAACAACGAATCCCCGAGCCGGAACAGCGGCATCTACACCGACAAGTTCGGAAACGAAGTCGCCTATCGCAGCATCTTCGTACCGACGAAGCCCGCTGCGGATAACGAACCCGCCTGCATTTACGGCACGTTTTCCGCCAAATTCGTCGCTGACGCGGCCAACGAAACCATTATGTAGTCCGGGTTCTGCCTTAAGCGTTCAAAGGGCCGGGCCCTACTCTCCCGCCTGACGGCTCAACCCAGACCCGGCATCGATTTCGCTGCCCGCGGCCGCGTAGGAATGCCGGAACGCCTGCTCGGTCTCGGCCAGGACGCCATTCAGCACCACCAGGCGCCGATGAAAATCGATCTCTTCGAAGCTTCGTCCCGCACGGCAATCATGCTCAAGCTCGCGCGCGCGCCGCTCCAGGCGCTGTGCGCCGAAAGTCGCCGCGCTGCTGCCCACACTGTGGATCTCGCGTTCGATATCATGGCGTGGCATGTCCGCTTCGGCGGAGACGCGGCCAAGCCGTGAGCGGGCATCATCAAGGAATTTGCCGACAAGGTTCGAGACGGCTTCCGCCCCGACATCGGCCTCGAGCTGAGACATGACGGATACATCGATCAGCTCGACATCCTCGACCTGATCCATTGGCGCTTCGACCTCGGTCGTGGCGGGGGCCGCAACCCCGACGACCTCTTCCTGCGAAACGTTATCGCTTCCGATCAGGCTCTCGACGGTTGCTCCCAATGTTGCCTGATCGAACGGCTTCGACAACAGATCGTTCGCGCCAGCTTCTTCGCACATTGTCCGATCGTCGGAAACGACATCCGCAGACAGTGCCAGTATCGGCATCTGCGAACGTTCGTCTGGCCGGGCGCGGATTCCACGCATGATATCCGTTCCGTGCATGTCAGGGAGATGCAGATCGACGAGAATGGCATCATAGGCAGTCTTGTCGACGGCCATCAGCGCCGCCTTGCCCGTATCGACAGCGTCGACACGGAAACCGGCGTTGCGGAGCATCGCACCGACAACCACGCGATTGACCTCGACATCCTCGACCAGAAGAACGCGCCGTCCGTTGCGCGATACGTTGCCGCCGAATGACGGATTGAAGACCGCAAGATCCGCCTGGTCGCGTTCGACAACTTCCTGCGACGGGTCGATTTCCAGCGGCAGAAACTCGCCATTCGGGCCAAACGGCGTGAACGCAACCTCGCGATAACCGACCCCGTGCCATCGCACCAGTTCACCGCGCCGGGTCGCCGACAATGCAATGACGAGCGCATGTGGTTCTTCCATGCCGGATTCCGTGCGCAGGTGCTGGATGACCCGTTCGGCGCCATCGCGCGGCAGATTGGCGTCAACAATCACAATGGTCCTGGCCATGTCGCATGACGCGAGTACCGAACCCGACTCACGAACAGACACGACCTCGTCAACGGTCCAACCCCGCAGTTGGGCCGCATGCTCGAACATCTCCCGCGAAACAATATTCTCGCTGATAATCACCGCATGCTGGACCGGGAACTCCGAATCAACGGCGGCGCGCGGCGCGATATCGGACCCGGCCGAAGACAGGCTGACCGTAAACCAGAATCGGCTCCCCTCACCCGGCCGACTGTCGAAACCGATCTGGCCGCCCATCATTTCGACGAGGCGCTTGGCAATCGAAAGTCCCAACCCGGTCCCGCCATAGCGGCGATAGGTTCCGGGGTCGGCCTGGGCATATTCGCCGAACAGTTCGTCCTGCTGATCTTCCGGGATACCGATCCCGGTATCCGCAACCTCGAACCGCAGCACGATATTCTCGCCGACAACCGATTCTACATCGGCCCGGACGAAAACCCCGCCACGCTCGGTGAATTTCACCGCGTTGTTCACGAGATTCAGCAAGACCTGGCGCAGCCGTGCCGGATCACCGATGGCGCGTTGTGGCACGTTCAGCGAGAACCAGGGGAACAGCTCAAGGGCTTCGCTGTGGGCCTTCGGCGCCATCAGATCGACGACATCGTTCATCACCTCGACCGGGTCGAAGACTTCCGGCGACAATTTCAATCTGCCGGCTTCCAGTTTCGAGTAGTCGAGGACATCGTCGATAACATTCAGCAACGCCTTGCTCGACCGTAACGCGATTTCGGCGATACCACGTTGCTGTCGTTCGAGCGGCATATCGACAAGAAGATCCAGCGTCCCGAGCACCCCCGTCATCGGCGTCCTGATCTCATGGCTCATCAGGGCCAGGAATCGCGACTTGGCCTCATTGGCCCGGTCCGCCTCGTCACGCGCGATCCGCATTTCTTCCTCGGCCTCGCGGGTGCGCCGGATTTCCCGGATCAACAGGAAAATCAGCGCGCCGATGCCCAGAACAGTGCCGGCCGCCGTCAGCAGCATCTCCGCGAACGCCGGCTGCAGGTTGAGGTCGCGGGCCGAAAAAGCTTCGCGTTCCCCGCGTTCGGCCGTCCGGATAAACCGCTGGAGGAATGACAATTCCACCTCGATGTCCCGCCGCATGCCGAGCGGGCCGCGGATATCACCGGGTTGCAGGGCGAGTATTCGTGGTTCGAGCGATGCCAGCAGCGCGCGCAGATTTTGGCCCCGCGGATAGGAATATTGCGGAGCGTCATCCGCCGCCTCGATGGATTCGAGCAGCTTCGGCAGGCGCTGGTCGAGCTCGCGGTAACGGGCGAGTACCCCCTCGCGATCGACATTGCTGCGTACGGAGCCAAACTGGTCCAGCCCGTTCAGGAGCTTCGAGAACTCGAACTCGATCTGCGAGACATACCAGAGCGCCGATTTGTAATCGCCGGCAGACACCTGGTACTGGGCGCGCAGGTTGATGACCGATACGGCACTGGTCGTACCGAGAATCGCAATCGCGATGGCCAGAAGGACATACTTGGCGTCGAGTTTTTCGAGCAGGAAGCGCATGAACCCTCTGACTACACAGCCGTCGTCGTGACGTCTATGTCGGCGGCGGTCAATGTATCGCCGGTAATGGTCGCGACTTCGTATCCGGCGCCCGCACCATCGCCATCAGCGTCGAAGAACAACGAGCCGCCGGCCCCCGCCGTATCCGCAAAGATGAAGGACGCGCCGCTGTGGGCGCCGTTATTGTTGTAGGCGCCGGTCACCGTCGAGAAGTTGGTGGCATCCACGGTGAGGCCGATCCCGGTGAAACCGCTCTGGAGGAACTGGAACCTGTCGGTCCCGCTCAGGAAGTCGGTAATCGCGTTCGTGCCGTCGGAGGTGGTCGCGAAATGGAAGGTATCGGCGCCATCGCCGCCCGTCAGAGTGTCATTCCCCTCGCCACTGAAGAGCGTGTCGTTGCCCGTACCGCCGTCAACGGTGTTGACCCCGTTGCCCGAGAGAATTGTGTCATTGCCCGCACCGCCGTCGATCGTCTGGGTCTCATCGATGCCGGTAATCCGGTCGTCGAAACCCGACCCGACAACACCCTCGATGTTTGTCTTGTCCGTGTAGGTATCGTTCTGGGCGTCACCGGTATTATTGCCGGGTGTCTCGAGATCGACCGTCACCGCGCTCCCGGCGCTGGCGTAGGTGAGCGTGTCGGTGCCCGCGCCGGCGGTAAAGGTATCGTCGCCGGCACCACCGTCGAGCGTGTCGTTGTCCGCGCCGCCATTCAATGTGTCGTTACCGGCCCCGCCATTCAGGGTGTCGTTACCCGCGTCGCCATTCAGGGTATCGTTGCCCGTGCCCCCGCCGATCGTATCCCCGCCGTCACCACCCGACAGATTGTCGTCGTTGTTGCTGCCGGTAAAGATGTCCGCGAAGGACGTGCCGATAAACGCCTCGATCGTGTCGGCGTAACTGTCACCCGCGGCATCGCCGGTGCTATTTCCCGTGTTCGCGAGATCCAGGGTCAGGCCCGCCGAACCGGCATACGTCACCGTGTCGGTCCCGGCCCCGCCCGTGAAGGTATCGCCCCCGGCGCCACCGTTCATCAGGTCGTCACCGGCATCACCATTCAGGATATCCGCGCCCGCGTCGCCGTTGAGGGTGTCGTTGTTATCGCCACCGTTCAGCGTGTCGCCGTCATTGCCGCCGTTCAGGGTATCGTTGTCCGCGCCGCCATTGAGTGTGTCCGCACCCGCACTGCCGTTCAGCGTGTTCGCGTTGCCGTCGCCGGTCAGGACATCGGCGAAGGACGAACCGGTCAGATTTTCGATGCTCGTGTATAGGTCACTCGCGGCATCGTTGGTGTTGTTGTTGTTATCGTCCAGGTCGGCGGTCACCCCAATTCCGGCATCTGCATAACTCGCCGTGTCCGTCCCGTTACCGCCATTGAGATTGTCCCCGTCCGCGCCGCCGATAAGGATGTCGTTGTCGTCCCCGCCGAACAGTCCGTCGACACCGGCATTGCCGTGGAGCGTATCGGCACCGGCATTGCCGGTCAGCGTGTCGCCGCCCGAACCGCCGGTCAGCACGTTGGCACCGCCGTCACCGGTCAGAATGTCTCCCGAATCCGAACCCGTAATGTTCTCGAAGTTCGACAATGTGTCCGACCCGCCGCCGCCCGTGGCCGTTCCTGCGGCGAGGCTCGCGGTCACCGCGGAACCGGCATTCGCATAGCTCACCGTATCGGTGCCGCCTTCACCATCGAGAATATCGTCGCCGCCCCGGCCTTCGATCGTGTCGTCGCCGCTGCCGCCGTTGATCGTGTCTGCCGCCGAACCGCCGGTCAGGCTGTCCGACCCGTTCTCGCCATTGATGACGACGGCGGTTGTCGCCGCGGACGCATTGACGGTATCGCCGCTGGCTCCGGCATTGATCGTGAAGGTTCCCGTCAGGTCCGAGCCGTTCAGGTCCGCAACGGTGAAATTGTCGACACCACTGCCCGTTGTCAGCTGCAGATTCTCGACCCCGTCGAGATCAATCACGACCGCGCCGCGCGTCACGACCACGTCGGTCCCGTCGAATGTCACGGCATAGGTGTTTGCGGCACTCAGGTTACCCGATATCTGTGCGGTATCGGTGCCGGCGGAATCGTCGATATTGTCGCCGCCATCGCCATCCGCCACGATGAAGGTGTCGTTGCCGGCCCCGCCCTGGATAACATCATCCCCGGCGTCGCCATGGATGGTGTCATTGCCGGCACCGCCATCGATCGTGTCGGCGGATGCACCACCACGGATTGTATTCGCAGTCCCGTCGCCGGTCAGAACATCGACGAAAGCCGACCCGGTCAGATTCTCGAAATTCGACAGCGTGTCCGCACCGTCGCCGCCAGAGCTGGTCCCGGCCGCCAGGCTGGCCGTCACACCCGATCCCGCGTTGGCATAGGTGACCGTGTCGGTGCCGCCCTCGCCGTCGAGCACATCATCACCCGCGCGCCCGTCGATCGTATCGTTTCCGGTGCCACCGATGATGTTGTTGGCATTGCCGTCGCCCGTCAGACTGTCGTCGAAGTTCGAACCCGTAATGTTTTCGACCGTATTGACGACGAAGGTGTCCGCTCCGGCCCCCGATCCGGTCAAGGCGGTCAGGCTGACCGTCACCGCGGCGCTCGCGCTGGCGTAGGTCACGGTGTCCGTTCCTGCACCGCCATCGAACCTGTCATCGCCCGTGCCGCCGTTCAGCGTGTCATTGCCCAGGCCGCCCGATAGCAGATTGTCGCCAGTATCGCCCGTCAGTGTATCGTCGAAATTGGACCCCGTGAGATTCTCGATGCCGTTGTAGGTATCACCCGACGCATCGCCGGAGTTGTTGCCCGACGTATCGAGGTCCGCCGTCAGGCCCGCCGCGGCGCTTGCGTATGTCGCCGTGTCGGTTCCCGCGCCGCCGGTAAGACTATCCGCACCCGCATCGCCACTCAGCGTGTCGTTACCGGCACCACCGTCAAGCGTATCGTTCCCGGTGCCGCCATTCAGCGTGTCCACATCCGCGCCACCGTTGAGGGTGTCGTTTCCCGCCCCGCCATTCAGCGTGTCGTCCCCGGCTTCGCCCGAGAGCAGATTGGCATTGCCGTCTCCCGTCAGCGTGTCCCCGTTCGAGGAGCCCGTCAGGTTGGCAATATCGGTATAGCTGTCGCCCGCCGCATCACCGGTATTGTTTCCCGGCGTGGTGAGGTCTGCCGTCACGCCGGTTGCGGCGCCCGCATAGCTCGCGGTGTTGGTCCCGGTGCCGCCGACAAGCGCGTCCGCGCCGGCCCCACCGATCAGAACATCGTCACCGGCCTCGCCGTTCAGCGTGTCCGCACCCGCCGCGCCATTGAGCGTGTCGGCATCAGCCCCGCCGGAAATGACATTCGCATTCCCATCCCCGGTCAGGCTGTCCGCGAACGCCGAGCCGGTCAGGTTTTCGATGGTGGCGTAGGTGTCACCCGACGCCTCCCCGGTGTTGTTGCCAACCGTTGTCATGTCTGCGGTGACACCCGCGGCAGCGTTCGCATAGCTCGCCGTGTCCGTGCCCGCACCGCCCGTCATCGCGTCCGCACCGGCCCGGCCTTCGAGCGTATCATTCCCTGCACCACCGTCGAGCGCGTTCGCGTTGGCATCGCCGGTCAGGCTGTCGTCGAAATTTGACCCGGTGAGGTTCTCGACCGTGTTCACGACGAACGTGTCGGTGCCCGCGCCAGTCCCCGACAAACCCGTCAGGCTGGCCGTCACGGCGCCGCCAGCGTTGGCATAGCTGGCCGTATCGGTTCCCGAGCCGCCATCGAATGTGTCATTGCCGGCGCCGCCGTCCAGCGTGTCGTCGCCGGTGCCGCCATTCAGCGTGTCGTTACCGGCGCCGCCATTCAACGTGTCGTTGCCGCCATCCCCGTTCAGGGTGTCATTGCCCGTGCCGCCGCCGATCGTGTCGTTGCCGCCGCTTCCGGACAGATTGTCGTCGCCCGTGCTTCCCACGAAGATGTCATCAAAAGACGTTCCGACGAATGTCTCGATACCGACATAGCTGTCGCCGGCGGCATCACCGGTACTGTTGTTCGTATCGGCGAGATCGAGCGTAAGCCCCGCCGAACCCGCATAGCTCGCCGTGTCCGTCCCCGTCCCACCGTTGAGGGCATCGCCACCCGCACCGCCGATCAGGGTATCGTCGCCAGCGTCACCATTGAGCGTATCGACCCCGGCTGCGCCATTCAGTGTGTCACCGCCTGCACCGCCGGAAATCGTGTTGGCGTTTCCGTCGCCGGTCAGCGTGTCCGCGAACGCCGAACCGACCATATTCTCGAAATTGGCGAGCGTGTCCGTTCCGTCACCGCCTGTGCTGCCGCCCGTCGTCAGGTTTGCCGTGACCCCCGAGCCCGCATTGGCAAACGTCACAGTGTCGGTGCCGGCGCCACCGTCGAGCGCGTCGTCGCCGGCCCGGCCGTCAATCGTGTCGTTGCCGCCGCCGCCGTTGATGGTGTTGGCGTTCACGTCGCCGGTCAGATTGTCGGCGAATCCGGAGCCCGTCAGGTTTTCGATGCTGTTATAGGTGTCGCCCGCAGCCGCGCCGGTATTGTTCGCCGTCGCCGCAAAGTCCACGGTCAATCCGGCGCCCGCGTTCGCATAGCTCGCGATATCTGACCCCGCATTACCGACGAGCACATCCGCACCGCCGCGTCCCTCGAGAATATCGTCACCCCCACCGCCGGTGAGCGTGTTCACCCCGGAATCACCGCGCAATGTGTCGGCATTCGACGAACCCGTCAGATTCTCGATACTGTCATAGGTATCGCCTGCGGCTTCACCTGTGTTGTTCGCCGGTGTCGTCAGGTCCGCCGTCACGCCAACCGCCGCACCCGCATAGCTCGCGGTATCGGTGCCGCTTCCACCGTTCAATATGTCGCCATCGACACCGCCATTGAGGGTGTCGTTGCCCGCCCCCCCGTTCAGGGTATCGCTCAGCGTGCCACCCGATCCGTCAACCGTGCTGCTGCTTGTCAGCGTGTCGTCGCCGTCGCCGCCCGAGGCAATGATCCGCCTTCCGGCCACGTCACCGTTCAGGATGTCCGCGCCCGCGCCACCGTTGAACCGGACGGTGTTGTTGGTGATGGCAGTACCATTCAGGTCGGGGAGTGTCGCAGTGTCGCCGGAATTCCCCGCATTGAGTGTCAGGGATTCCACATTGCTCATTGTGACCGTATTGCCGCCGCCGAGGTCCGTGGTAACCGCCTTGGTCGTGTTGTTGACCGTCACGTTGAAGCTGTTCACCGCGGCCGCGTTCCCGGTCAAGGCCACCGTATCCTTGCCGGTACCGCCGATGATCGTGACCGCGCCGGAACCGCTCAGATAGATGAAGGAGTCACCCCCGTTACTGGCCGTGAATGTACCCGGTCCGTTGATGGTGATTGCCGGGTTCGTCGTCACCGGCGCCTGCGTCTGCGGCGCCTGCTCCTGTCCCTGATCGAGGGGATTGTTTCCGCCCTGATTGGGACCTCGAACAAATCCGTTGCCCTGCGCAGAGACGGTCGTCACCCCGCCATCCTGCCCGGGGGCCTGCGGGTTGCCGTCATTCTGCTGCAGATTATTCTGGACGATACGAGCCTGCCCGGGGTTCGTCGCGTCGACTTGCACCGTCTGCTGCGGGCCGCTCGTCTCGATATACTGAAATGCCCGGTCGCCGATCAGTTCGATCAACTGGGCGGGCGCGGCTTCCTGTGCGGATGGCGGGCGAAACAGGCTGAATACCTCGGCCGCCTGGAGTTCCTCGGTCAGCAGCATGGTCCCGGCGGTGGTCGCCACGAGCGCGCGGCCTAGCGAGCCGTCAAAATTGCGAACGAGCGTGAAGAGATTGAGTTCGGCCTCCGGTGCGGCCCTGCCGGCCACCCGTCCGCGTTCGACATTGATCGTCGCCACCGGCGTGCGCACATCGATCTGGCCGCCGCCAGAGTCGATCTTGTCCGGCGTGGTAAAGACGAAGGAACCTTCAAGGACAACGAAGAACGCGGAACTCTGATCCGGCGGCGCATTGGGCTCCACCCGTTCGACGAGCAGACGCCCTTCCTGATCCAGGAACGCGTTGGTGCCATCGGCAAAAGAGACTTCGACATCTGCGCCGGCGCTGGTGACAATCAGATCGCCCTGGAAGATCGAATCGCCCGGACCGACCTGTTCGCGCGTGCCATCAGCGCGAACAACCGATACGGAGCCGGACGCGTTGGTAATCTGGCCAACGCCCGGATTTGCGCCCGATCCGGTTCCTTGGGCGAGTTCCGTCACTGTCTCACGGCCGTCGCCCTGTGACACCGGGCCGGCTTGCGCCAGCTGCGTGCCGGCGCCAGAATCTGCGCCCGCGGTCGCGCCGCTTACCGTGCCATTCGAATCAGCCATTGCCTGTCCGCCTGTTCATCGGAAAACCTATACCACCGCAGGACATTCACGCGCCGCAAGCGCCCGACCCGTCCCGCAAATTCCGTTCAATCCGAAGGGGTTGCCAAGTTGTTGGTCGCCCCCTCTATTTAAGCACGGATTGATCGGGTATTCATTCTGTCTGGCTGCAGGTACCGCAGCCGCCCGATGTCCCCGAACGACGCTGCTGGACCGTATGGAGCCATTATCATGAGCACACGTCCGAAAATACTCCTGGTCGAGGATACATTGCCCCTCGCCCACACCTACCAGGAGTATCTGCGCGCCCAGCCTTACGACATCACCCATGTCGAGACCGGCGGCGACGCGCTGGACCAGATCGCCAACGGTGCCCCCGACATGCTGTTGCTGGATCTCGAACTGCCCGACATGAACGGCATGGATATCCTGAAACATCTTTCGGACAACGAAATTCCGATCCCGGTGGTCGTGATCACCGCGCATGGCTCGATCGGCATTGCCGTCTCGGCGATGCAGGCCGGCGCGAAGGATTTTCTGGTCAAGCCGTTCAGCGCCGACCGGCTTCGCGTCACCGTGGCCAACACCATCGAGGCCGCCCAACTCGCGGGAATCGTAGCCGAATACCGCGAGGAGATCGACCGAGACTCCTTCGGCGATTTCGTCGGGCGATCCCTGGCGATGCTTAATCTTTATCGAATTCTCGAATCCGCCGCGCCCAGCGATGCCACCGTCTTCATTACCGGCGAGAGCGGCACCGGCAAGGAGCTCTGTGCCCAGGCGATCCATCAATACAGCCGCCGCTCGCGCGGTCAGCTTGTCCCCATCAATTGCGGAGCGATTCCCGCGGAGCTCATGGAAAGCGAGCTCTTCGGCCACGTACGCGGCGCGTTCACCGGTGCGACGAGCGACCGGATCGGTGCGGTCGAGGCCGCCGACGGCGGAACATTGTTTCTCGACGAAATCGGCGAAATGAAGCTCGACCTCCAGGTCAAGCTTCTGCGCTTCCTTCAGTCCCAGGAGTTCATGCGTGTCGGCGAAAGCAAGACCCGCAGTGTCAGCACCCGGATCGTTTGCGCGACCAACCGCGACCCGCAACTCGAAGTGCGCGAGGGCCGTCTGCGCGAGGATCTCTTCTACCGGCTCCACGTCGTCCCGGTTTCCGTGCCGCCCCTGCGTGACCGCGAGAACGACCCGTTGGTTCTGGCCGAGCATTTCCTGCATGTCTATGGCAAGGAAGAGCGGAAGGAATTCGACGGCTTCTCCCGAGAGGCCGCGGCGGCGATTGTCAGCTATGAGTGGCCCGGCAATGTGCGTGAATTGCAGAACGTCATCCGCAACATGGTCGTGATGAACCCCGGCGGCGAAGTGCCGGCCTCGATGCTGCCGCCGCAGATCGCGAGCCTGGCGCCGGGCGGCGGGGTTTCGGACGGCGGGTCCCTGCAAATGGCCTCGCCGCAGCACGACACCGATACGTCGGGCGCAACGCCCGCCGCCAACGCGCCGGACGACATCCGGCCCCTGGAGGATATGGAACGCGACGCGATCGAACGGGCGATCGAGTTGTGCGAAGGCAATGTGCGGATGGCGGCAACCTATCTTGAGGTGTCCCCCGCGACCCTGTACCGCAAACGCGCCAAATGGGACGAAACAGACCCGTCGGCCGACCCGGAATAACCCGGCGGCTCGCAATTTGGCGGTGGCATCACGTTTCACAATGCGATTTCGTGTCTCAAACTGCGACCGCGAATCTGCGACCAGATAATCGACATCTGGGGCATTCCGTTGTTCTGGCGTCGCTTCGAAAACCATACTAACCAATTGATTTATATATAATTTGTACTTCTACAGACCCGGGAACAATAAAGGCGGCGACCTGACTAGGACGCCGCCTTATTGGGGGAGGAGGACACAACACACTCAGGTGTCCTGCCCCTAACGATGCAACCGGCGTGCCAGTTGACCTCATTTACTGACTTTTCAGCTGAAAATCGATCCGGCCGGCCAACGTATCTGCCTCTTCCGCGACATTCAGCATGTGTTGCGCCTCCGAACGAAGGTTCAGGGCTTCCTTTCGCAGCATGGCAATCCAGCTACGCATGGCCTCGCGGTCCGCATCAGAGTGGCCAATATCATTGGCGACATCGTGATTCCGGCCACGGATGAGGGATAGATTGTTCATATGCCCTACGGAGCAAACCCCATGCCAACTTGCCACCACATGAAGCCGGTTGTGGTATTCGCCATACACCGCGAAAATAGCCGGGCTTCGGATGTCGGAGCGCCGATCAGGCCAGACACTGAGATACAGCTTCGATGCATCTTCTGAAGAACGGAAACCGACCGTTTCACCTGGGCGCCTTTCCGCTGGAAACGCTGCCCCGCGACGATGCGCTGGGCGCCATGGAGATATCCCGATCAGCCGCCCCGCCCGCCGGTGACCGCGCGGCCTCGCCATTGCTTGGTGAAGTCACGCGCGGGTTTCGCGACATGTTCGCGCAGTTCGCCAGCGGCGACGTTGCCCCGGAGACGGCGCCGGAGACGGATGATGAAGAACGCTGCCGGGTGGACATCCTGGGGGCGGCGTACTTTCTCGACGCAAGCCAGGCCGGAATCTGTCTGATCCCCGAGAGCGCATGGCGCACAGGCACGACACCGCCGGATCATAGCCACGCGATCGTCATCATGGTCGAGCACAGCCGGATACCCGAAGACGAACCACTTTCGGCGGAATGGACCGGGCCGGCGGTCGTGGATGCAGCCGAAATGCGCGCTACGGAAATCGCGGTCAATATCGCGGGGCATATCCGGTTGATGGGCTATGACGCACGCGCCGACGTTCCCGGCAACCGGATGCTCGATGAGGCGCGTCTCGCGGTGCTGGCCGGCATCGCCATCCGAAACCAAGACGACAGCCTCGCGAACCCCTATATCGAGCGTTTTACCATCGCGGTCGTCTCCACCTCGTATCAACTCGCATGCGACCGGCCGCTGGCCGTCAACGCCATGAACGCAAAGGGCCTGCGCTATTGGTGGGGCATCAACGACGCTCGGTCCGGCCGCGAACGCAACCGCCGTGCAAAACGTCCGTCACATGCCAGCCGCTACCCGATGGAAACCGTCAAGCGCGTGGATCGGCCCACCACACTGATCCTCGACGACGAAGTACCCCGGGTCCCGAAGCGGGCGGCCTTCTTTGAACGCGCACTCCAGGGCGATCTCGGTGACAAGGCACAGCGCGAACGCGCCCGTTTCGCCACCAAGCATCCCCTCGCCCGCTCGATGGTCTCCTTGATCCGGGCCATGGTGCCGCATCAGGATGGCAAGCCCGCCGCCGCGCCGGATATGACCAAATACGCAGACCCGGCACAGAACACCAAGGCCCTGAAGGCATTATCCTATTTCCTTGGGGCCGACCTGACAGGGATCTGCGAGATACCCCGCTACGCATGGTACTCCCACAAGGATGACGGCACCGAAATCGAGATGTATCACAAATATGCAGTCGTGATGCTGATCGACCAGGGCTTCGACACCATGGAGGGGGCCAGCGGCGACGACTGGATATCTGGTGCCCAGTCGATGCGCGGCTATCAGCGCGGCGCGGAAATCGCAGGCGTGATGGCCCATATGCTCGGCAAGTTAGGTTTCCCGGCCCGCGCCCAGACCAATGCCGACAGCGACGTCCTGCAAATACCCCTGGTTCTGCTCGCCGGGCTTGGCGAGATGAGCCGTATCGGCGAACTGGTGCTGAACCCGTTTGTCGGGCCGAGGTTCAAATCCGTTGTCCTGACCACCGACATGCCGCTCGAAACCGACAAGCCTATCGATTTCGGCCTCCAGACCTTCTGCAACAACTGTCTCAAATGCGCGCGCGAATGTCCCTGCGACGCGATCCCCTTCGGCGACAAGGTGATGTTCAACGGCTATGAAATCTGGAAGCCGGACGCCGAGCGTTGCGCGCGCTACCGGGTCACCAATCCACACGGGTCTGCTTGCGGACGCTGCATGAAAACCTGTCCCATCAACAAGGTGGTCGATACGGACGGACCTTTGCTGACCCGCCTGGCGAGCTGGATGGGCGTCAATGCCCTGTTCCTCAAGCCGATCATGGTCCCCATCGCCACATGGCTGGACGATGCGCTCGGCAACGGTCGCCGAAACCTGAACAAGAAATGGTGGTTCGACCATGAAGTCGTCGGCGACCGGACCGTCACGCCCAAGGGCGTCAACCGGCGCGAGATCGACCCCTCGCGGAAGGTCGATCCGGCGAAACAACGCATGGCCTATTACCATGCCAACATGATGCCGCCGCCCGACACGCCCGTTCCCGTCCCCGTGGATCGCAAGGCGGCCGTGGCAGCCGGTGCATTGGTGGAGACACCCGATGAAGCCAGGGCCCGCGTGGCTGCCGGCAACCCGGCCCCGTCCCACTACACGCCGACGCCCCCTGTCGGTGCGGGACCGGCGAAGAAATTGGCGGCGAACCCCTATGCGGCCGACTTCAAGGACGTGAAATCCGCCGACGCCGACTGATCGGCACAGCACAAACATCATCTACCTACGTTTTTACGGAGAATGAGAATGGCCACGTTTGTTTTGGTTCACGGCGCCTGGCACGGCGGATGGTGCTGGTCACGGGTAACGCCGCATCTGCGCGCGGCCGGACATGAGGTCTTCACGCCGACGATGACCGGGTTCGGCGAACGGTCGCACCTGCTGACGCCGGATGTGGGGCTGGAGACGAACGTCACCGACATCGGCAACGTCCTGAAATGGGAATCCCTTGAGGATGTGATTCTGGTAGGCGCGAGTTACGCCGGCATGGTGACGACCAGCGTCGCCGACCGGATGCCCGAACGGATCGCGGCGCTGGTGTATATCAACGCCTTCATCGCCGCCGACGGGGTCTCCCAGAACGACATGCTGCCCGACTGGCGCCGCGAGATGATCGAGAAAGAGGTGGCCGCGGACCCGGACGCCTGGCGGATGCCGCCGCCCGAACCGGAGCTGATCGGGGTGGAAAACCCCGAGGATGCCGCCTGGATCAAGGCCAAGATGACGATCCAGTCTGCCAAGACATTCCATGACAGGGCCAGAATCACGGGCGCGCTGGATGCGATCACCAACCGCACCTATGTCCGCGCGACCGGCTATCGCAACTCCACCTTCGACGCGAATGTCGCCGCGTATGGCGAACATCCGACATGGCGTGCAGAGATCCTCGAAACCAGCCATGACGCCATGATCACCGCGGTCGACGATGTGGTGCGAATCCTGAAGGAAGTTGCCGCCAGCGTATCGGACTGATACCGCACCCCAACGGAAAGAGACGCCCCCTTAGGGGCGGGTCC